>JAHZHG010000109.1:643-8181 GCA_019420425.1 Clostridiales bacterium | reverse complement strand
ATCACTGCGGCGGTGCTGATTGGCGTTATGCTGCCCTTTATGGACGCCACTCCGGCGGAGAATGCGCTGGCCTATCGGTTTACCCTGGTTTATCCCCAGGCCTGGAACGACCAGATGAGTGCAATTCCCGACAACTTCGACGAGCTGGGCGCCAATATAAAATGCGTGAGCTTTGAAAGCGCGAAGGAAAATGAACAGCTTGAGGCGCTGCAGAAGGCTGTATTCTCCCGGGTAGACGGGATTATTACTGTGGGCACGAATACTTCAGACGAACTGGAGGAGATAATTGGCGAGGCGGAAAAAGAGGGCATTCCGGTGGTATTGGTGGATTCGGATCTGCCAAAGTCAGCGCGCAGCGGGTATGTGGGCGTGGATAACCGGACAGCCGGCGAGAAGGCCGGGGCAGATATGGCGGAGGCCACCGGAGGCCAGGCCAGGGTCGGCATTATTGTCTCCCAGCTGGACAACCTGAACCAGGCAGAGCGAGTGGAGGGCTTCCGGTCAGTGGCCGAGCAGTATCCGGGAATGGAGATCGCAGAGATCCTGGAATGTGAGGCGGACAGAATCAAAATCCGAAAGCTGGTACAGGATATGCTGGTGCAGCATCCCGATATCAACGCACTCTACTGCACGGAAATGGTTTCCTCAGAAATGGTGGGAGAGGTATTGGAAACCATGGGCTACGGCGTTTCCGATATGCAGGTGGTCTGCTCCGATATGACGGATCGGATCTGGACGTATATTTCAGAGGGGAGGTATTACTCCTCTGTGGTGCAGAATGTCTATGAGCAGTGCTGCCAGGCAGTGGCCTATCTGAAGGACTATCTGAACGGAAAAACCGGCGGAAAGGATGTGGTATACACCGGGATTACCAGCATAAAGCAGGATTTTGATTATGCAGCCTGGGGGAAGGACGGGAAAACCATATGGAAGCTTTCATAAAGAAAAATACCACATTTAAGTCAAGAATGATGCGCTTTATGCTGGGGCTGAGTGCGGTAACCCTGTCCCTGGTCTCCCTGTGCATAATTTTTTACAGCATCATGGAAAGCCAGCACAAGGACAGCACGAACCAGCTGCTGAACCTGAATACCTTTTACGACTATCTGGACAGTATTAATGAGGACGTCTATGTATACACGCTGGAGGGCGACGAGAATGTTTACCAGAATATAGAGCGGCAGTGTATGGCGGGGCGCAGAATCCTGAAAGAGATGGCGGAGATGAGGGTGGATACTGCATTTTACCGGGATATCCGGGATGTGGAGGAAATGTTTCTCAGCTATACGCAGTGCATTGAGCGGATCTATGACCACAGCTACCTGTGCGAGGAGATGACCATCGGCAGCAAGCGGATCATCAATAAATACTATATGGCCACTCAGGATGTGTACGATGCAATTAACTCGGAGTTTCAGAGCCTGTATTCCCAGCTGCTGGACGCAACGGGAAAAAAGGAGCAGGCGATGGATCTGCGCAACCGCATTTTTTTTACCGATTTTGTCTTTATTCTGATTGGGACAATTATCTTTGAGTTCTTCAATATCCTCCAGATTATGAAGCGGGTTATCCGGCCCGTGCAGGCGCTGACGGAAAGCGCCAGCCAGTTTGAGGGAGAAAATCTGGAGCAGATTCAGGCCATTACCCAGAAAATCGATACGGACGAGGAGCTGCTGTGTCTGCAGCAGGTGTACAATTCCATGATCCTGCGGATTCAGCGGCAGATGATGGAGATCCGGCAGAACGCCAGCGCCAAAGAAAAGCTGAAGGATCAGGAGCTGGAAAACCTGCGGATCATTAACCAGCTGAAATCCAGTGAGTTAAAGGCGCTCCAGATGCAGATCAATCCGCATTTTCTGTTCAATACGCTGAATATGATTTCCCAGACCGCCTATCTGGAAAATGCAGAGCAGACTGCCTCGCTTTTGGGGACTGCCGCCAGGCTTTTGCGCTACACGCTGGATTATTCCAGCAAGCCGGTGACGCTGGCCAAGGAGATCGAGATACTGGGCAACTATGTGGAGCTCCAGGAAAAGCGGTTTGGCGAGCGGATCAGCTTTGAGTTTGACCTGGATGAATCCTTTCATCAGATACGGGTGCCCAGTATGATCCTGCAGCCCCTGGTGGAAAACTGCATTACCCACGGCGTGGGGATGAAAGGGGAGGATGCCCGGATCAGTATCTGTACCCGATACGATGAAGAGGAGCAGCTTGGCTGGATCGAAATCGGGGACAACGGAATCGGCATGGACGAGCAGGAGCTGGACGCCGTGCGCCGGGAAATGCGGGAAAATGACCAGATTGACCGGAAAATCGGCCTGAGCAACGTATATCACCGGCTGATGATCTTTTTTAACTACAGGGCGGAAATGGAGATATACAGCGAACAGGAGCGCGGCACGCGGATTGAAATCGCGATGCCGTATTCACGGAAGCCGGAGGGGCAGACAGCCTGAACAGGCGGGAGGGGAAAGAATGTATCGAATTATCATAGCGGATGATGAGGCAATCGAGTGCAGGGCGTTGGAAATGATGATCCAGAGCAGCCTTCCGGAGCTGGAGATCGTGCCCAGCGTGTATAATGGCGTGGACCTGATTGCCAGTGTGGAAAAATATCAGCCGGATATCGCCATTGTGGATATCAACATGCCAAAGCTGAACGGTCTGGATGCCCTGGAAATGATCCGGGTGAGAAACGGCCAGATGAAGATCATCATCAGCTCTGCGTACAGCGAGTTTAACTACGTAAAAAAGGCGATGAAGCTGGGGGCTTCGGACTATATTTTAAAGCCGCTGGAGAAGGATGCTTTTCTGGACACGCTGGGTAAGGTGCTCCTGACACTGCAGGAGGAGCGCAAGCAGGTCTGCGAAAAGGAGGATACGGAAAAGCATATCGATGAAATGAACTCCGTGGTGGGAAAGGAATTTCTCTCCTCCCTGATGCTGGGAGAGCCGGATGAGCGGAGCTTTCGGATTTATCTGCGTTCGCTGAGCCAGGAATATCACGGCGGAATCCTGATGGCAGTGCGCCGCCTGGATACGGAAGAGCTTTTGCAGAAGGACAGCTACAAACAGCTGATGAAGGCTATGGAAGCAGAAATCGGCAAGTTCTGCAGCTGTGTGGGCAAGCTGCACAAGGATGAAATGTATTTTCTGATTCTGCCGGGAGGGCATGTAACGGAGCAGAGCATCCGGAAGTGGATATCGGACATCAGCGAGATCCTGCGTGCTATAGGCAGAAAGCAGGGCCAGAATATGCTGAGCTTTGGCGTCAGTACGTGGAAATATGACTGTGAGGAGATGGGCGCCGGGCTGGCCGAGTGTAAGATTGCGGTCAGAAGTCAGGGAAAACCGGGAATCTATTTTTACGAGAGCACCAGAAAGCAAAAGGAAAAGCATTATCTGGCCGGATTGAGTGAAAAATGCCTGCGCTGGATGCAAAAAGGGGATATCGACCGCTGCTGCCGGGAAATCCACGAGCTTTTCAGCAAAACGGAGATTCGTGAGGACGAGGCCGGGGAGTGGCAGATGCGGATTCTGGAGTTCATTCTGCCCCTGTGTGATTACATGGAGGAGAGCCAGGAATATCTCCGGCGGTATTCCCAAAAGGGAAAGATTGATTTTAGTACGCTGCGGGAATGTACGGACCGGGAAAGTATGGAAAGCTGGATGACAGAAAGCCTTCGCCGCCTGGCCGCGCGCGAGCAGGGGGGGGAGAAAAAGAGCCGGGAATATATCGAACGGACGATTATCTATATGGAAAAGCATTATATGGAGGACATTTCTCTGGAGCAGACAGCCCAGGATTCCGGGATCAGCTCGTTTTATTTAAGCCGCCTGCTGAAGCAGGAGCTGAACCAGACCTTTGTAGAGATTCTGACGGATATCCGTATGCGCCATGCCCTGCAGCTTTTGTGGAAGGGAAACTATACGGTAAAGGAGATCGCGGAGCAGTCGGGCTACAGCAATATTACGTATTTTTATAAGGTATTCAAAAAGTATACAGGAGTAAAAAGCGGTGAGATGCGTGAATATCTGAATTAACAGAAAAAGACATAATGACAAAAAATTGCATAACCAATGGCAAGATAAATCGGCAAAGTGACATAAATGCTGAATGGAAGTCCACGTTTTTCTGTGCTAGAATACAATCAACACCGGGAAACCGGAACGATATTGGAGCGTGTTGACGAATTCCAATGCAAAGAAGGGAGAAGTTGTATGAACAGAAACAGAAAAAAGATAGTGTCTACTGTCCTGGTAGCAGCTATGGCTTTCGGCAGCTGCATGACGGCAAGCGCTAACGGTGCGGTTACTTCCAACGAGGTAACTGAACGTGAGACCCGCAACTCAGATCTTTCCATGAACCTGGCTACCCAGGGGATGGTACTTCTGCAGAACAAGAATGCCACCCTGCCGATGGCAAAGGAAGGCAGCGTAGCTATTTTCGGAACAGGCGCGCAGAGAACGGTTAAGGGCGGAACCGGTTCAGGAGACGTAAACCAGAGAGAAACCGTTTCTGTAGCAGAAGGCTTTAAAAATGCAGGCTATACGGTAACTACCCAGGCATATATCGATGCTTATGAAGAGGCACAGGCAGAGGCTGAGGCAGCAGGCCCGGTCAGCTGGTTCTCCGCTGTAAGAGCAGAAGAAATTGAGATTACCGATGACATGATGGAGGCAGCAAAGGCAGATACCGATACGGCGATCTATGTGCTTGGAAGAAACGCCGGTGAGGGCGCTGACCGTACAGATACCAAGGGCGACTACGAGCTGACCGATATCGAGATTGCCAACCTGCAGAAGATCACCGAGAACTTTGACAAGGTTGTAGTAGTAATCAACGCAGGCGGCGCTGTAGATACCAAGTTCGTGAGCGAGATCGAAGGCATTGATTCCGTACTGGTAATGGGACAGGCCGGACAGCGCGGCGGCGATGCTCTGGTTAAGGTATTAAACGGCGAGGTTACCCCGTCCGGTAAGCTGGCAGCTACCTGGCCGGTAAACTATTCAGACGTAGCGGACGCTGAATACTGGGGCGCTAACGACGGCGACATTGATCAGGAAGATTACAAAGACGGCATTTATGTAGGATATCGTTACTTCGATACCTTCAACGTAACTCCGGCATATGAGTTCGGTTATGGACTGTCCTACACCGACTTCTACCTGCAGGTAGATTCCGTTGAGGCAGACGCTGAGAACGTAACCGTAAAAGTGACGGTTACCAACACCGGCGACACCTATTCCGGAAAAGAGGTTGTACAGGTATACTTCTCCGCACCGGATGGAGAGCTGGAGAAACCGTATCAGGAGCTGGCAGCATTCGGCAAGACCGACGAGCTGGCGCCGGGCGAGAGCCAGACCTTAACCATTACCTATGCAACCAGCGAGATGTCCTCCTACTCCACCGAGAGAGCAGCGTACATCCTGGAAGCAGGCGACTACGTAGTACGTGTGGGCGACAGCTCCAGAAATACCGTAGTAGGCGCAGTAATCACTCTGGACGAGACCGTAGTTACCGAGCAGCTGAGCAACCAGCTGGCTCCGGATGAAGAGATCGAAGAGCTGAGCAAGGAAGGCGTTGAGCCGTACAGCTATGAAGGCGAAGCAGACGAGATCGCGGCAGCTACAAAGATTGCTCTGGCAGCAGCAGATATCACCACCGAGAATAATGCTTCTCCGTACGACGATGAGAGCGTAACCGCATATGTATCCGATACCACAGAGACCGAGTTCCTGAATGAGAACCTGGGCTACACCCTGACCGGCAAATATCATGATCATCCGGATTACACCGAGATCGTAGAGACGCTGGAAGGCGATTTCAGTGAAGCTACCCTGAAGGATGTATATGACGGCAAGATCACCATGGAAGAGTTCGTATCCGGCCTGACCGTAAGCCAGATGGCAGACATCGTAATCGGCGGAAACAAGCTGCCGACCGCGAACGGACAGTCTGCAGGCGCAGCTTCCGAGAACGCAGCCGGTATGAGCGACGGTACCATGATCGGCGCACAGGCGAACGCCGTATCCGGTGCAGCCGGTGAGACCGCCGGTATCTACATTGAGTCCAAGAAGATCCCGAACATCGTTCTGGCTGACGGACCTGCAGGCCTTCGTATCACCCAGGAGGAAGAGCGCGAAGACGGCGAAACCTACTATCAGTTCTGTACCGCATTCCCGTCCGGCACGGTAATGACCCAGACCTGGGATGTAGACTGCATGAACGCAATGGGCGCAGCAGTAGGCGAAGAGCTTCTTGAATATGGCGTTACCCTGTGGCTGGCTCCTGGTATGAATATCCAGAAGAACGCACTGTGCGGACGTAACTTTGAGTACTATTCAGAGGATCCGTATCTGGCAGGTATGATGGGCATTAGCGAGACCAAGGGCGTACAGTCCAATCCGGGCGTTGGCGTAACCATCAAGCACTTCTATGGCAACAACCAGGAAGATAACCGTAACGCAGTAAACAACACGATCAGTGAGCGTGCATCCCGTGAAATCTACCTGAAACAGTTCGAGATGGTAGTTAAGGGCGCGAAGCCGATGGCAATCATGTCCTCCTACAATCTGAACAATGGTATCCCCGATGCTGACGATTACGATCTGCTGACGAATGTAACCCGCGGTGAGTGGGGCTTTGACGGACTGGTTATGACCGACTGGGGCGGCGGACAGTCTACTCCTTCCATCTCCATGCATGCAGGAAATGACCTGATTATGCCGGGCAGCTCCGTAGAGGATATCACCATCCGTGCATTCACCGATCAGGAGCCGACCTTTGGTGAGGACGACATTTATCCGGAAGTAACCGTAGGCCAGGGCTGGTTTGGACCGCAGGCAAGCACTGCCTGGGGCGAGTTTGTAAACGATGCAAACGGCGATGTAACCATCGAAAAGACCGTTGCTACCGCAGATCTGGAAGCAGCCGTTCGTCCGGCAGTTGTTGACGGAGAAGAAGGCGAAGTTAAGGTAACCGATCTGCTGGCAGAGCTGGGCGACGCGGTAGAGCTGAAGGAAGACGGCGACAATACCGTAATCACCTACAAGGGCTACTATGAAGACAACAACATTTCCCTGGGAGATCTGCAGAAATCTACCGCAGCTATCCTGAGAATTGTAATGGCCTCCAACCAGTTCGCAGACCTGTTTGACGATGTAGAAGCAGTTTCCTACACCGAGGCTCGTGCGGATCAGCTGAAAACCTATCAGACCGTTGAGAAATAAAAGCGGATTCCTGAAGGACGAATAGTCAATAAAACATAAGAAAACGCTATGCAGTGGGCAATCCCATTTGCATAGCGTTTTCTTTTGCCGCGCTTGACAAACCTGGTTTTTGGCTTATGATGAATATAAGTGAGGAGCAGAGGCCTTCGGGTATACGTTCCAGGCATCCCAGAATTGAGCTGCCGGATGAATTTTATTTTCGGGGGGATAGGACAAAATGAACAGAGGCAAAGCATACGGAAGGAGGCTGCTGGCCGGGGCGCTGGCGGCAGGCATGACATGGTCGGCCGGACTGGCGGCGGTGA
>JAHZHG010000109.1:0-629 GCA_019420425.1 Clostridiales bacterium | reverse complement strand
TCCGTGCGGGAACAGGAAAATGCCCGGCTGTCCATGAGAGCGGCTACACAGGGAATGGTTCTGCTGGAAAACAAAGAGCGGGCGCTCCCGATTGCTTCATCGGGCAATATCGCCCTCTTTGGCGGAGGAGCGGTAAAAACCGTAAAAGGAGGGACCGGTTCAGGCGATGTGAACCAGCGCTACACCGTATCGGTGTGGGAGGGCTTTAAACAGGCGGGCTACAATGTGACGTCCTCCGACTGGCTGAATGCTTACGAGGAGGCGTATGAACGGGGTGAGGCCGAATTTGACGGCGGCTTTTGGTCCAGCTTTACCATGGAGGAGCCGGAGCTGACTGACGGGGAGATCGAGGCGGCCATGGCGGACGGGACGACAGATACTGCGGTCTATGTGCTTTCCCGCAATTCCGGCGAGGGCTCTGACCGGACACTGGACGCAGGGGACTATTACCTGACCGCTGCGGAGGAACACAATTTAGCCAAGCTGGCTTCGGCCTTTGAAAAAACGATTGTCCTGCTGAATGTGGGCGGAGTGATCGATACCAAGTTTTTTGACGAGATTGAAGGGCTGGATGCCATGCTGCTGATGAGCCAGGCCGGTATGGAGGGCGGAAATGCCGTAGTCCAGGT
>JAHZHG010000108.1 GCA_019420425.1 Clostridiales bacterium | reverse complement strand
GGCCGTCCTTCCGCTGATCCCCGTATCGATCTCGTCAAAAATCAGGGTGCCGATCTGATCCTTCCAGGCCATCACCGCCTTGATCGCCAGCATAATGCGGGAAAGCTCACCGCCGGAAGCCACATCCTGCAGCGGACGCATGGGCGAGCCGGGATTCACCGACAGCATAAAGCATACCTTATCCTGGCCGTTTGCCCCCGGGAAATCCTCCTGTTCAAACTGGAGGTCAAATTCGACATTTAAGAAATTCAGATCCTCCAGAGCCTTTCCGATTTCCTGCCCCAGAAGCTTCCCTTTTTCACGGCGGATATCACTCAACGCGTCTGCTGCGCTTCTCAGCTCCTTTTCCATCCGCCGGCAGCTGTTTTCCAGCTCTGCCATTCTTGCTGCATAGTCGGTTAATACTGACAGTCTTTCTTCTTTTTCCTGTTTATATGCAAGAATTTCTTCGATCGTTTTTCCATATTTTGTCTTTAAGCGATTGATCTGGTTCAGTCTGCTCTCTATGCGGGCAAACTCCTCCTCGGAGAAGGAAAAATCTTCCATATAGTCCGAGATCGCCCGGTTTACGTCGTTCAGCAGATCGTCCACCTCTTCCAGCTGGCCGGAAATCTCCTCCAGCTGACTGTCGTACCTGGCCACCTGGCGCAGGGCCTTTACCGCCCTTCCTGTCCTGTCTCCGGCGCCCTGGCTGTAGCCGGTCAGCTCGTACGCCTCCCCCACAGCCTCCATGATTTTCTGGCCGTTGGACAGCCGGCGATACTCCTCCTCCAGCTGCTCATCCTCCCCGGCAATCAGGGCTGCCTCTTCGATTTCATGGATTTCGAACTGCAAAAAGTCCAGTTCCTTTGCCCGTTCGGTTTCATCCATAGTCAGCTGCTCCAGTGCTTTTTTCTGCTCCTCGTAGAGACGATATGCCCTTGCGCACGCCTGCTTTTTTTCCGCAAGGGCGTCTCCTCCGAACTGATCCAGGATCAGCAAATGATTCTTCGGATACAGCAGCGACTGGTGCTCGTGCTGGCCATGGATATCGATCAGCCCCTCCGCCAGCTTTTTTATCGTCTGGGCGGGAACGGTCTCGCCGTTTATCCGGCTGATGCTGCGGCCGTTTACGTACTTTCTGGTCAGGATCACCTGGCCTTCCTCCACCGGCAGCTCCATGGCAGAAAGGCGCTCCTCCACATCTGTCCCTTCCGTGGAAAACACCAGCTCCACCAACGCCTCATCGCTTCCCCGCGATACGTAATCCTTAAAGCTCCCGCTTCCGAGAGCCACATTCAGCGAGTCAATCAGGATGGATTTTCCTGCCCCCGTTTCGCCGGTCAGCACATTTAATCCCGGGCCGAATTCCACTTCCTGTTCCTCGATTAAAGCCATATGCTTTACGTGTAAGCTTAACAGCATACCTCTCCCCTGTTCCCTACACTCCGTTTGATCTTGTCCATTACCACCGGCGTATCCTCCACTGTCCGGATCGCGCACCTGATGGTATCGTCCCCCGCGATACAGCCGGCCACCTCGTGCCAGTGCATCGCATCCAGAGCTGCGGCCACAGCCATCGCCATGCCGGAGACGGTTTTCACCACCAATATATTCATCGCCATATCCATGGAGACAAAGCCTTCCCGAAGCACCCGCAGATATTTTTCATCCATCCCCGCATTCTGCTCCTGCATCAGCGCATACTTCTGCTTTCCGCTGCCCACGGGAATCTTGGTCAGCTTCAGCTCCCGGATGTCCCGGGAAATCGTCGCCTGGGTGACGGCAAAGCCCTCTGCGTTCAGTCGGTCCGCCAGCTCCTCCTGCGTTTCTATCTCGTAGCGGTGGATCAAATCCACGATTTTTACCTGCCTGGCTGTTTTCATCCTGACCTCCTTAGCTGCGGTTCATCTTGATCCGCAAAAGCTCTACAAAGCTGGCATTGCTGATCTTAATCAGCCTTGCGGATTTACGGGACCGGATGATCTCGATCCGATCCCCGGTTTTTAGGTTCACCGAGGTATCTCCGTCAAAGGTGGCCTCTGCCCCCTCGTTTGACGTGCTGTGCCCTTCACCTACCTCAATCGTGATATCCACATCCGCCGGCAGCACAATCGTCCGGGAATTTAAGGTATGGGGAGCAATCGCCGTCAGCAGGATCAGCTCCGCATCCGGGGAAACCAGCGGGCCTCCGGCCGAAAGGCTGTAGCCAGTGGAGCCAGTGGGCGTGGATACGATTATCCCGTCCGCGCTGTAGGAGCAGAGGTACTCTCCGTTTACGTATATGCTGAAATCCACAATTCTCAGCCGCCCGCACCGTCCCAGCACAATGTCATTCAGCGCCAGATCGGCAAGGAGCCGGCGCTCCCCCCGGTATGCACAGCCCTCCAGCAGCATCCGCTTTTCAATCGTATAGGAGTCGTTGATCAGCTGCTCCAGGGCAGGGCGGATATTCTGGCGGTCGATCTCTGCCAGAAAACCCAGGGTGCCCAGATTGATGCCCAGAAGCGGAATCTGCTTATCCACCAGGTCGCGTGTAGCCTGCAAAAGCGTACCGTCTCCGCCAAGCACCAGTACGCACTGCGTATCTTCGGGTATTTTTCCCGCATCGGTATACTTATATCCACAGTGCACCGCGTCGGCGCAGCCGTCCTGAATCACACATTGCTTTCCCCGGCTTTCCAGGAAATCCCGGATCTCGTTCGTCACTTCCAGGTTCGGATCCTTCTGCTGATTTGTAATTATGTAAAACCGTTCCATGTATTTTCCTCGTGTCCATTTGTCTAAACCTGCGTGCGTCACAATCAACTCTCCGTCAGCAATGAAAGTCTCCAAAGACGCACTGGGCATCCCTGATTTTCATCCGCCTGCCCGGCGGCAACGTTCACCGTAATTCCTCGTGGGCGGCTTTTACCGTAGCCTCGGGATCTACTGTGTCTGCCTGGCTTCCCTCTGTCTCCGGCTTCTGTTTTTCCAGATAGAGCAGATATTCGATATTACCCTCCGGCCCCTTGATCGGGGAATATTCCAGATTCTTTACCCCAAAGGAGATGGATCTGGCATAAGCGATCACCTGCCGGATGACCTCCAGATGTACCTCCGGGTCGCGAACAACGCCTTTTTTCCCCACTTTTTCCCTGCCTGCCTCAAACTGGGGCTTGATCAGACATACTACCTCTCCGTTTTCTCTCAAAATCTCCCGCACGGGCAGGAGCACCTTGGTCAGGGAGATAAAGGAAACGTCGATGGAAGCAAAATCCACCGGTACGCCGATATGCTCCGGCAGCACGTACCGGATATTCGTCTTTTCCATGCAGACCACACGCTCGTCCTGGCGGAGCTTCCAGTCCAGCTGACCGTGGCCCACATCCACGGAAAACACCTTAACCGCACCATTTTGCAGCATACAGTCCGTAAAGCCGCCTGTGGAAGCGCCCACATCCATGCAGACCCTGCCCTTTAGCTGTACGCCGAAATGGGTCATGGCCTTTTCCAGCTTCAGCCCGCCGCGGCTAACGTATTTCATTCCTGTATCCTTTACGGTAATTTCTGCCTTTTCCGCATCAAACAGCGAACCGGCCTTGTCCTCACGCTGACCGCCGACCAGGACATTTCCCGCCATAATGATTGCCTTTGCCTTTTCCCTGGACGGCGCCAGGCCCCGCTGTACCAGCAGAATGTCCAACCGTTCTTTCATCCGTTCCTCCACCTGTCTATACGGATCAGCTCTGTCTGCCCACATAGGCGGCAATAATCCGCTTCATGATTGTATCGGGATCAATACCCGTTTCTTTCCGTAAAATATCCACATTTCCGTGCTCAATATAGTTATCCGGAAGGGCAATGTTGATTAAATTCACAACTGCCCCTACAGACTGATAATATTCATCCACACGCTCCCCGAAGCCGCCGCTGAGTACGTTTTCCTCCAGCGTAACCACCAGTTCGTGTTCCTCTGCGGCCCGATCCAGCAGCTCCGTATCCAGCGGCTTGACAAACCGGGCGTTGATCAGAGAGCAGCTGTAGCCCAAATCCCTGAGTCTGCCCCGTACCTCCTCGGCAGTTTTGACCATGCTTCCCACCGCAATCAGCGCGATCCCGTTTTCATCGTAAAGCACCTCGCCCCTTCCCAGGCGCATCGGTGTGCGGAACTCCTCCAGGCCGTCATAGGCCTCTCCCCTTGGGTAGCGGATAGCCACGGGACATTCCAGCGTCAGCGCGAACTTCAGCATATCCGCCAACTCCCACTTGTTTTTCGGCGCCATCACGCACATATTCGGGATAGCCGAAAGAAAGGACAAATCGAAAATCCCCTGATGGGTTTCCCCGTCGCTGCCCACCAGTCCCGCCCGGTCCACGGCAAAGATTACCGGCAGCTGCTGGATACAGACATCGTGGATAATCTGATCATAGGCACGCTGTAAAAAGGAGGAATACACCGCCACCACCGGGCGCAATCCGCCGGCCGCCAGACCGGCCGCGAAGGTCACCGCATGGGCTTCGGCAATTCCCACGTCAAAGAAACGCTCAGGGAATTTGGCCTTAAAGCGTTTCAGGCCCGTACCGTCGGGCATGGCCGCCGTAATGGCCACCATCTTATCCGTCCGGCCGCCCAGCTTGCACATAACGGTGGAGAATACATCCGTATAGTTCGCCTTTGCCCGGCGCTTTTTCGGCAGACCTGTCTCGATATCAAAGGGCTCTGCGCCATGGAACCGGGCCGGATGACGCTCCGCGGGCAAATATCCTTTTCCCTTCTTGGTACAGACATGCACCAGCACGGGGCCGTTCATCCGTTTGGCCTCCTCCAGCACGCGCATAAGCCTGGGAATGCTGTGGCCGTCCACCGGCCCCAGATAGGTCAGCCCCATCTGCTCAAACCACATTCCCGGAATCACCAGCTGCTTGATTCCCTCCTTGGCCCGCCGGATCTGCTTTACCATCCGGTCTCCGTACACGGGAATCCGGTTCAGCGTCTGCTCAACCCCGGTCTTTAGCTCTGTATAAGCCTCCGCCGTACGCAGGCTGCTCAGATACGTGGAAATGCCGCCCACGTTCTCTGCAATAGACATTTCGTTGTCATTTAAGATGACAATAAAATTGGTTTTCAGACGGCCTGCATTATTCAGCGCTTCATATGCCATCCCGCCGGTAAGGGAGCCGTCGCCGATCACAGAAACCACGTAATGCTCCTGATGCAGCAGATCCCGCGCGCCCACATAGCCCAGGCCTGCCGAAATCGAGGTGGAGCTGTGCCCTGTATCAAAGGCGTCGCATGGGCTCTCCTTACGCTTGGGGAAACCGCTCATCCCTCCGTATTTACGCATCTGGTCAAAGCCGTCCTTACGGCCGGTCAGAATCTTGTGGGTATAGGATTGATGGCCCACGTCCCAGATGATCTTGTCCTCCGGCAGATGAAAAGCCAGATGCAGCGCCATCGTCAGCTCCACCACACCCAGGTTGGAGGCCAGATGGCCGCCGCCCACGCTGATTTTCTCAATCAGAAAGCTGCGGATCTCCTCAGCCAGGACCGGAAGCTCTTCCTTATCCAGCTTCTTGATATCATTCGCCTCATTGATTTTATCCAGTACCATAGGCTCTGCCGTTTCCTTTCTATTTTTTCCGGTGAATCAGTGACAGAAACAGCGGCTCCAAAAAGGATTTGTCTCCGGGCAGCCGGTTCAGCTTTTCAATCGCCTCCCGGGAAATCCGCTCCACCGCAGCCTTCGCCTCCTCCATTCCGTAAAGGGTCACGTAAGTCACCTTGTCGTTTTTTTCATCGCTGTGCACCGGCTTGCCCAAGGTTTCCGTGGTGCTGGTCAGATCCAGAATATCGTCCTGGATCTGGAAGGCCATACCCACCAGGCCGCCAATTTCTTCCAGAATCGCAAGCTCCTCCCCGGAGGTTCCCGCCAGGACTGCTCCCACCATCAGGGAGCCTTCGATCAGCGCCCCGGTTTTCAGCCGGTAAATAAAGTCCAGACGCTCCTTTTTCTCCGGCTGGCCGGCAAAGCCTCCCTCTGCCTTGTCCATCTCCACATCCACGGACTGGCCGCCGATCATGCCGTAAATCCCGGTTTTTCCCGCCAGAAGCGTCAGTGCCCGGGGGATGTTCCGGTTTTCCGGTTCAAGGGCAAAGGCCTTCATCGCCGTCTCGTAGGCCAGATTCAGCAGCCCGTCTCCGGCCAGGATGGCCGCAGCCTCGCCGTAAACCACATGGGTAGTTTTCCTCCCTCTGCGGTATTCATCATTGTCCATCGCAGGCAGGTCATCGTGGATCAGGGAGTGGGTATGGATCATCTCCATCGCCGCCATAAACGGCTGAACCACGGCTCCGCTGCCGCCGAACATCCGGTACGCCTCCTGCATCATCAGAGGACGCAGCCGCTTGCCGCCTGCCTGCATACTGTAGTTCATGGCCGCCAAAAGCTGTCTCTGATAGCCCTCCTCTGCCGGGAGAAAGGCTTCCAGTATCCGGTTAATCTCTTCTGTCTTTGCATTCAGTTCTTCATTAAAATTCATCCAGTCCACCCTGCTCGTTAAATACAAGCACCTTTTTCTCCACGCGGTCAATGGCCTCGTTGCACGTCTTTAACAGCTCCATCCCCTGCTGATATGCGGCAAAGGAGTCTTCCAGGGAGATATTCCGGTCTCCCAGCCGGTCAATCACCTCGTCCAGACGGGCAAAGGCCTCCTCCAGCGTCTGCCCGCTGCTCTTAGCTGTCTTCTCTTCCATATACCTTCTCCGTTCTCGCCTCAATCCGGCCGTCAGACGCATACAGCGTCAGCAGCCTTCCCGGCGCTGTATCCCCCGCCCGAGAGATTCTCCTGCCCTCTTCGTCCATGACGGCAAAATAGCCCTGATTTAGCTTTTCCAGGGGGGACATGCCCTTTAGCTTCTCTATATAAACCTGGAGTCTGCCGCGTTTTTCCCTCAGCACAGACTCCATCAGCAGATTCAGTTTTTCTTCTTTTTCGATCAGGCGCTGGCGCTGCTCCCGCAGCCTGTACTGTGGACTGCCCTGCTCCAGCCTCCTGCGGTAATACTCGGTTTTTACACGGGCCAGCTGGAGGATGTCCGCCATCTGCCGGTCCATCTCCCCCTTTGCCTGCTCCATGCGCCGGAATACGGCGGAAATATCTGCCACAGCCAGCTCAGCCGCGGCCGATGGCGTTGGCGCCCGCAAATCCGCCACAAAATCCAGAATCGTCGTATCCGTCTCGTGCCCCACTGCGGAAATCAGCGGAACACGGCAGGCGAACGCGGCTCTTGCCACCTTTTCTTCGTTAAATGCCCAGAGATCCTCGATGGAGCCGCCGCCTCTGCCCACAATGCAGGCATCCACATCTGCCTGCTCCATCATCTGTATTCCGCGGACAATACTGTCCGCCGCCCCCTCCCCCTGTACCAGGGCCGGGTATAGAATCAGCTGAATATATGGATTTCTGCGTTTGGAAACCGTGATGATATCCCGGACCGCCGCCCCTGTGGGGGCTGTCACGATGCCGAGGCGGAAGATATAGGGAGGAATGGGCTGCTTGTATTCCGGGGCAAACATCCCCATCTCGCTCAGCTCAGCCTTAAGCGCCTCAAACCGTTCGTAAAGAAGTCCCGCTCCCTGCAGAGTAATCCGGTTCGCATAGAGCTGGTAGCGGCCGTCCCGCTCGTACACGGAAACGCTGCCCTCCACCACAATCTGCTGACCATTTTCAAGACGAAATGCCAGTCCCCTTCTGGCACTGGCAAACATGATACAGGCGATTGCCCCCGTATCATCCTTCAAAGAAAAATAGATATGACCGGATGTATGGTACTTGCAGTTGGAAACCTCTCCCTTGACCGAAATCCGGTTCAGGACAAAGTCCTGGTCAAACATTGCTTTAATATAGGCATTTACCTGCCCTACGGCATATATACGGTTCATGAATCACCCCATAAGGCCGATTATACCAGCTTGGCCAGCACACCGTTGACAAAGGCCGGGGAATCGTCCCCGCCGAACTGCTTGGCCAGCTCCACAGCCTCGTTGATCGCCACGCCCACAGGTATGGTATCGTCGTACTTGATTTCATATACGCCCAGGCGCAGGATCGCCAGCTCGGCCTTTCCCATACGCCTGGTCTTCCATCCCTCCGCCACAGAATCGATGATTGTGTCAATCTCCGGCAGAGACTCCCGGATCTTGTCCAGCTTTGTCCGGATATAGAAAGCGTCCTCCTCCGATACCTCCGGCAGAATAACCTGCTCCTCAGCCGCAAAGTCCGGCAGATGTTCAATATACAGTGAAACCTGCCCC
>JAHZHG010000107.1 GCA_019420425.1 Clostridiales bacterium | reverse complement strand
CATCCGTCCTTCCGCGTACTCGGCAGATATGGTTCCCCGGTGCGCCTCGGCAATGGCCCTGGCGGCAGAAAGGCCTATCCCGTATCCGCCGTTTTTCTGTGTCCTGGCGCTGTCCCCACGGTAAAACCGCTCAAACAGCCGCTCCGGGGCAGCCTCCGGAAGCGCGTCGCAGATATTCCTGATCTGCAGCTGTATCTTCCGGTCTGCCCTCTTCATGCTTACCGACAGCTCCTCTCCGGGGCTGGTATACTTTACGCCGTTGTCCAGCAGAATAGAAAACAGCTGCGTCATGCTTTCCCGGTTGGCCTTCAGCATCAGCTCCGGCTGAATATCTGCCCGAAGCGTTACGTTGCGCCCCGCCGCAGGCTCCTGGAACTGGGGCAGCAGCCCCTCCAGCAGGCTGCTTAAATTGAGCATTTCTGTAGGAAGGCCGGTACCCTGCTCATCCATTTTGGCCAGGGCCAGCAGGTTCTGCATCAACCCGGTAAGACGCAGTGCCTGGGTGCGGATATTCCGGCTCCACCTGCTCTCCCCCTGATGCAGCTCCAGGGCGTCTGTATTCGTCAGGATAATCGCCAGCGGCGTCTTTATCTCGTGACCGGCATTGGTCACAAACTGCCTTTGCTTTTCCATATTCAGCGCAATAGGCCGGATCGTCCGCTTGGACAAAAGCACAACCAGCAAAAGCATCAGCAGCCAGCAGATCACGCCGATAAAGGCGGAGATTACCAGCACCGTCACGATGCCGCGCAGCTGGCTGGAGGTATCCAGAAAAATCAGCACCCTTCCTCCCTCCGCCGTATCCACGGCCCGGTATCTGAACCTGCCGCAGCTTCCCCGTTCCTCTCCGCTGTCCAATATATCCGCCGCATATGCCCTGGCCTCCTCCTCTGTCACCGAAGCAATGTGGCTGACATCCGTATACGCAGGCTCATCCTCCCGATCCAGCCGGACGAGAAAATATCTGGCCGACATGGCGTCGTCGGCATTAATCGGCGGCATAAAAATTTCCGGCGCTCTCCGTTCCCGGCGCTGCTCCTGCGGAATAAACCTTCCTTCATTCTCTGCCAGCATCTCCAGCATCCGTTCGGACTGCCCGCTGACCAGGATAAAATTGGTCACATTCACTGCGCCGAGGGCAACCAGCAGCAGGATGGTAATCGCCGCCATCGCCGTAAGAATAAATTTCTTCTGCAGCGCTTTGCTCATGGCAGCACCTCCAAAGAATAGCCGATGCTTCGTCTCGCCCGTATTTCCACCCGGGAATTCATCGCTGTCAGCCGTTTACGCAGATAAGAAATATACACCCAGACCACGCCCAGCTCCGCATCGCTGTCATACCCCCACACCTTCACCAGCAGATCCTCTGTGGAAAGGTATCTGCCCTGGTTCATCATCAGCAGCTCCATCATCCGATACTCCAGCTTGGGCAGGACAAAGGACTGCCCGTTCCCCCGAAGCTCATACCGCTGACGATCCAGCGCTATATCTCCGCAGGTCAGCACATCCGGGGTAAATGCCTCCTTCCGGCGCAGCATAGCCCGTATCCGTGCCAGCAGCTCATCCATGACAAAGGGCTTTGGCAGATAATCGTCCGCGCCCAGATCCAGTCCCTGTATCCGGTCCTCCACCTCGCCGCGGGCGCTCAGCATCAGCACCGGCGTCTTTATCCCCTCACGGCGAAGCCAGGAGAGCACCTCCAGCCCATCCTTTTTCGGCATCATAATATCCAGGATAATCCCGTCATACTCATCCGCACGGGCATAGGCGATGGCCTCCTCCCCGTCATAAACCGCATCAACCATATAATGGTGATAGGTCAGGATATCTACCACAGCCTCAGACATCCCTATTTCGTCCTCTGCATACAGCAATTTCATAAATTCTGATCACCTCCGTATTATCATACCATGCTTTCCTTAGCAGCGGCTTAGAAATTTTCTTGATTACCTATAAATTATATGGTATTATAGGATAATTTTAAATGAGGTGACGTCAATGAAAATTTCTACCAAAGGCCGCTACGCCCTGCGTATGCTGCTGGATTTGGCCGAGCATCGGAACTGCGGCTTTGTCGCGCTGAAGGATATTGCCGGCCGCCAGAATTTATCGAAAAAATACCTGGAGCAGATCATTCCCATCCTGAACCGCCCAGACATCCTGCTGGCCAACCGCGGCCCCCAGGGAGGCTATATGCTGGCCAAGTCTCCCGACTGCTATACCGTAGGCGACATTCTCCGGATCACAGAAGGCTCCCTCTCCCCCGTTCCCTGCATCGACCAGGATCCGAAGCTGTGCGGGCGAAGCGGCGAATGTATCACCCTGCCCGTATGGGAGGGACTGGCCCAGGTCATCAACACCTATCTGGACAGCATCACCCTGGAGGACATTCTGAACGGAGATTACAAAAAATGCCAAACTCACCCTTGACATCCAGGATAATCTCGATTAGAATAAAGAAAACATAAAACTTACTAAACTGATAGGTTTTATGAATTTTACACTAAAGGAGGGCCTGCAAAATGGGATCTGTCGTATTTCGTATGCTGCGCCACAATTTCCGTAACGGCCGAATGTGCTGCTGTTCATGATCACATCCCTGTTCCGCTACATCAACCCAAACTGAAGGAGGCAGCAGCCATGAAAAAAAATTATAAATTCGAAACCATCCAGTTACACGCAGGTCAGGAGCAGCCGGATCCGGCAACCGACGCCAGAGCCGTTCCGATTTACCAGACTACTTCCTATGTATTTAAGAACTCTGCCCATGCCGCCGCACGGTTTAATCTCTCCGATGCAGGCAACATCTACGGCAGACTGACCAACAGCACCGTTGACGTCTTTGAACAGCGCATCGCTGCTCTGGAGGGCGGAGTCGCCGCTCTCGGCGTGGTTTCCGGTGCAGCCGCCATTACCTACACCTTCCTGAACCTGGCCAGTGCAGGCGATAACATCGTCTCCGCAAAGACCATCTACGGCGGCACCTTCAACCTGCTGGCGCACACCCTGCCCCAGTACGGCATTACGGCTACCTTTGTTGATCCGGATGAGCCCGGTTCCTTTGAACGGGCCATCGATGACCACACCAAAGCCCTCTATATCGAAACCATCGGCAATCCCAACGCAAATCTGATCGATATCCGGGTAGTTGCCGACATTGCGCATAAGCACAAGATTCCTCTGGTTGTAGACTCTACCTTTGCCACTCCGTATCTGATCCGTCCCTTTGATTACGGCGCAGATATTGTTGTCCACTCTGCCACCAAGTTTATCGGCGGACACGGCACAGCCATCGGCGGCGTGATCGTAGACAGCGGAAAATTCGACTGGGAGGCCAGCGGAAAGTTCCCGTCCATCACCGAGCCGAATCCCAGCTATCACGGCATCAGCTTTACCAAGGCAGTCGGCCCCGCAGCCTTCGTCACAAAAATCCGGGCAATCCTGCTGCGCGACACGGGAGCTACCCTTGCCCCGCTCCATGCTTTCCTGTTTCTGCAGGGGCTGGAGGCTCTCTCCCTGCGTGTGGAGCGCCACGTAGAGAACACCCTGAAGGTTGTAGAGTATCTGTCTAAGCATCCAAAGGTAGAAAAGGTTAACCATCCTTCCCTGCCGGATAATCCCTACCACAAGCTGTATCAGAAGTATTTCCCGAAGGGCGGCGCTTCCATCTTTACCTTTGAGATTAAAGGAGGGGCGGAGGAAGCCCAGCGGTTTATTGACCATCTGGAAATCTTCTCTCTGCTGGCGAACGTTGCTGATGTAAAGTCTCTGGTTATCCATCCGGCGACGACCACGCACAGCCAGTGCACAGAGGAGGAGCTGCTGGATCAGGGAATTAAACCGAATACCATCCGTCTCTCCATTGGTACGGAGCATATCGACGATATTATCGACGAGCTGGAACAGGCATTCCAGGCATAGGCACGATTTATGCGCCTGCACGCGTATTGCGGCAAAAAAAGGCTGACCCTGCACGGTTATCAGAAGGAGGGGCAGCCTTTTTGTATATCGCGGTTTATATGGAATATGATAGAAACATATACGAGGAGGTATATTTATGATCGACTCTTCACGTCTGCTTTCCCTGTTTGAAAAACTGGTTTCCCTGGACAGCCCTTCCTTTGGCGAACGGCCTGTCTGTGACTTTCTGAAGGATTATCTGCTCCGCCTTGGCATCCATGCCGCCGAGGATGCCTCGGCCGCTGCGACAGGCGGAAACTGCGGCAATCTCTACGCATATATCCCGGGTACGCTTCCCCTGCCTCCCCTGCTCTTCTGTGCACACATGGATACGGTGGAACCTTCCTCCAATAAGCAGGCAGTTCTTCACCCCGACGGCCGGATTACCTCCGCGGGAACGACGGTGCTCGGCGCCGATGACTGCTCGGGGCTCGCAGCGATTCTGGAGGCTCTGACCGTTATCGCCAAACGACAGCTGCCCCACCGCCCGCTGGAGCTTCTGCTCACCGCGGCTGAAGAGCCTTACTGTGCCGGAGTCCGGCATACGGATTTTCGCGCCCTGAAATCCCGGGAGGCCTATATCCTGGATCTCTCCGGCCCCATCGGCAGCTTTGCCAACCAGGCCCCGGCCATTCTCTCCTTTACCGCAGCATTCACCGGCCGTTCAGCCCACGCCGGATTTTCGCCGGAAAGCGGCATCCATGCCATCCAGGCAGCCGCGTCGGCTATATCCGCACTGACCCTGGGACGGGTAGACGGCTCCACGGTCAATGTCGGCACCATCTCCGGCGGTACAGCAGACAACATCATCCCGTCCTCCTGTTCCCTGACCGGGGAAATCCGCAGCTTTTCCGATGCAAAGGCAATGGAGCAGCTGGCGCTGGTCCGCCATACCCTGGAGGATACCGCCGCCTCCTGCGGCGCTTCCGTGGACTTTTGCTCAACCCTCCACTTTTCCGCCTACTGTCTGGAGCCTGAGCATCCCGTGATCCGGCGGTTTACCCGGGCCTGCCGCAGCCAGGGCCTGAATCCTGAGCTGTGCAGCACCTTCGGCGGCAGCGACAACAACATCCTGATGCAAAACGGCATAAACGGGATTGTCGCCGCCTGCGGAATGAATAGCTGCCACTCCTGCCAGGAATACACCACCGCAGAGGATCTGGCCCGCTCCGCCGGCCTTGTCCTTGAGCTCATGCTTTCCGGAGGTGAAGACGAATGAAAAACCCGCTTCACTATCAGCTCTCTGAATACGACTGCGGCCCCACCGCGATGCTCAATGCGGTCAGCTTTCTGTTCCGGCGTGAGGACATCCCCCCTGAGCTGGTGCGCAATATCATGCTCTACTGCCTGGACTGCTACGACAAAAAGGGCTGCCCGGGGAAAAGCGGAACCTCCCGGGCAGCCATGATGTTTCTGAGTAACTGGCTGAATGGCTTTGGCCGCATAGGCCAGCTGCCGATCTCCTCCCGCTATCTGGCCGGAGATCAGGTATATATCGGCGGCGAAAGCCTGATTAACGACACGCTCTGCCGGGGCGGCGCTGTGGTGGTGCGCCTTTTTCTGGACGAATGGCATTATGTGACCTTTACCGGAGTAAAGGACAAAGAAATCTATCTCTTTGATCCGTATTACCTGGATAAGCCGTTCCCGCAAAAGGATATCCTGGTTACCAGAGACCATCCTTTCCGCTATAACTGCGTCGTCCCCTTTTCCTATTTTAACCGAGAAGACCTGGAGCTTTACGCCCTCGGCCCAGTGGAGGCCAGAGAGGCTGTTCTCCTGTATAATCAGGAAACCGTCCAGACCGCCGATAAAACCATTGAATATTTCATCTGATCATTTCCAGGAAATACCAATGTACCCGCAGATCCTCACTCAGCTCCGGGTGAAACGCGGTTACCAGCTGATTTTCCTGGCGGGCGGCTACGATGTGCCCGCCGGTTTCTGCCAGAATCTCTGCGCCCTCTCCCGCTTCGGCGATGTAGGGCGCACGGATGAAGGTCATCGGTATTCTGCCCAGCCCCTTAAACTCCTCTTCCGTATAAAAGCTGCCCAGCTGTCTGCCATAGGCATTCCGCTTTACGGAAATATTCATAGTCGCAAAGCAGGGCTTTCCTCCTTCAACCGAGGAGGCCAGCAGGATCAGCCCGGCGCAGGTGCCGAACACCGGCAGGCCATCCCGGATTCTGTCCTGAAGAGGCTGAAACAGCCCAAGCTCACGCAGCAGCTTTCCCATCACCGTGCTCTCTCCTCCCGGGAGGATCAGTCCGTCCAGGGGGGCGTCAAGATCACGCAGCTGGCGGATTTCCCGGTATGCTGTTCCCAGCTTCTCCAGGGCCGCGGCATGCTCCGCGAAGGCTCCCTGGAGTGCTAATATTCCAATCGTCATGTTCTATTTTCCCCGTTCTGCCATCAGCAGTGCAATCTCGTTTTCGTTGATACCGACCATAGCCTCGCCCAGATCAGCCGACAGCTCGGCGATCAGCTTTGCGTCGGTGTAATTGGTCACGGACTGTACGATAGCCGCCGCACGCTTTGCCGGATTTCCGGATTTAAAAATACCGGAGCCGACAAATACGCCCTCCGCGCCCAGCTGCATCATCAGCGCAGCGTCCGCGGGCGTGGCCACACCGCCTGCCGCAAAATTCACCACCGGCAGCTTTCCGTTCTCATGCACGTAGCGCAGCAGCTCCACCGGCACCTGCAGCTGCTTGGCCGCCTCGAAAAGCTCATCCTCCCGCAGGTTCTGTACCCGGCGGATCTCTGCGTTCATGGCCCGCATATGGCGCACTGCCTGCACCACGTCTCCGGTACCCGGCTCTCCCTTGGTACGGATCATGGATGCGCCCTCGGCGATTCTTCTTAAGGCCTCGCCCAGGTCTCTGGCTCCGCAGACAAAGGGCACCTTAAACTTTGTCTTATCGATGTGGTAAACGTCATCCGCCGGAGAAAGAACCTCGCTCTCGTCGATATAGTCGATCTCAATGGCCTCCAGCACCTGTGCTTCCACAAAATGGCCGATCCGGCATTTCGCCATTACGGGAATGGATACAGCCTCCTGGATGCCGCGGATCATCTTGGGGTCGCTCATTCTGGATACCCCGCCTGCCGCGCGGATATCCGCTGGAATCCGCTCCAGCGCCATAACGGCGCATGCTCCGGCCTGCTCGGCGATCCTTGCCTGCTCCGGCGTAGTGACGTCCATAATTACTCCGCCCTTTAACATCTGTGCCAATTCTTTATTCAATTCATATCTGCTCTTTTCCATGCTTCGTCTCTCCTGTCTGTGTTCTGCTTCAGCGTATGTCAGTAAGTCGCTTCTCTCCCATTATACAAAGAACTGGCTATAATAAAATAGCCAGTTCACGCATTTTTAACCAGTACAGTTTTCGACAATCAGAAGGATTTTTTTATTTTTTCCAGCTCTGACCGGCTGTCTATCCAGCTCTCCACGTAGCCGCAATGTGAGCATACATACCGAATAACCGGTATCCGTCCGATCAGCGTGATGCCTGGTGGTTTTTCATCTCCTGCCTCCTTTTCCTTAGGAAAGCTCCCGGTTCTGATACAGGAATATGGACACCAGCCAGGAAACCAGGAAAAGCACTGCGCTGACCCCTAACGCTGCAGGGACAAACCAGCTCTGAATGAACGACTGTATCTCAGTCAAATCCAAACCAACTTCACCGATTACCCCTATGCTTCCGCATATGGCGAACACTGCAATGTAATACATTACTCTGCCCTTCTCCACCCCGAACCGGAAGACGATCGGCAGGATTATGCAGGGAGAAATCATCCCCAGCAGCGTCATCGCCGCCATCGCCATGCTCCAGGACTGCCAGTCCACATTGCCGGACCGGTACATGGCAAACGTCTGTGCCGCCGCCAGCAGCAGAAACGCTGCGCAGAAAACCACCAGTGCAATCACGTACTTCACCGATACCAGCTGCCTGCGGCTGTAAGGCAGTGCCCCGGCATAAAGATTCCACTTGCTTTTCTCATCGTAGGAAATCAGATTGATCGGAATCACGCTTACCATAATCATCGGATAGACCAGGAAAAACATGTTGTTATTGACCGCTGCGGCAGCGGCAAACACCAGCGCCACAGCCAGATAAGCGCGGCAATACTTTGTCAGCTGATAAAAATCTTTTAACAGTAGGCCCTTCATTCTATTTAACCTCCTTCACCATAAACAGGAACAGTTCTTCAATGGTAACCGGGCTGACGTTCATTCCGGAAGGCACGGCACTGCGCTGCACAATGGCCTCTATGCCATATTGGGATTCCTTCTTTCCCTTTATCGCCTTCCGGGGCAGCTCGGCCAGCTGGGCCGGCGTGCAATGA
>JAHZHG010000106.1:5057-8325 GCA_019420425.1 Clostridiales bacterium | reverse complement strand
GCATCGTGGGGGCCGAATTCGATCGTTACTCCCGGGGCATCCTTTGCGATTTCCATGAATTTCTCATAGATTTTCTGAGAACCGGTTGCGATACAGCCGGTTCCTGAACAGACAAGGATTCGGCAATCGTAGGAATTCAGGACCTTTTCCGCCTCTTCTCTTACCTGCTGCAATGCTTCTCTGCTCTGGATCATGCCTGCCCGCCTCCTCTCAACGTATCGATAAGCTCCTCTGCTTTTTCCGGTGTCATTCTCGGATGCACTTCTTCATTGACCATCATGGTCGGCGCCAGGCCGCAGGCGCCGAGGCAGGAGACCGTCTCCACGGTAAACATCATGTCGTCGGTTGTCCGCTTCTGCTTGCTCAGGCCCAGCTTTTTGTAAAGGGCCTCCAGGACCGGCAAAGACTTCCGCACATGGCATGCGGTTCCGTCACAGACCTTGATTACATACTTTCCTTTTGCCTCAAAGGAAAAGTTCTCATAGAATGTTGCTACACTGCAGGCCTTGGCTTCCGTGACCCCAATCTGCTGTGCAACGTATGACAAAAGCTCGCCCGGCAGGTACCGGTATACCTCCTGGATATCCTGCATAATGGGAATCAGAGAGCCGGGCTTCTGCCCGTAGCGCGCAATGATTTCATCCGCTTTTGTGTAATACGACTGATCAAGCATATCACATACCTCCTTTGTTTTTCTGCCAGTTACATATAAGCTTTAACCCAATTATTCGCTCATATCAGTACGATTATTATACATGATATCCAAAAATTTTACAATAAAGTTTTCAGATTATTAGCAATTTTCTTTCCGAAAATCCAGTTATTTTTTTAACATTCTGTACACTTTGTGGAATTGCAGCAAAAACGGGAACGGCGCATCCCGGCGGGTATCGTTCGCAGCAAAAGAGAACCCGGCCTTTGCCAGATTCTCCTTTGCCTTTTCTGTATTGGATTTTCCTTTGATTTTCAGGCACACCTCCAGCACGGTACAGGGTGCGCCGGCTTGAGCTGCCCATGTCCGCAGCTGTGAGGCGTCCATATATATCCGGTCGCCCACGGCGGTTCCTAAAAATCCGGCGGCCGTGGCGCGCTTTCCTTTGAGATTCCCGGTATCCAGGGTGAGCTCCGCCTCCAGCGAGTCAATTTTCCTGGACAAAATTTTGGCCTGGCGGTCGGTTATTTTTCCTCCGAAGCCGTCGGATAAGCGGCTAAAGAACTGCTCCCCCGCCACCAGCAGCGGTTTCGTACCAAGGGCTTTTGCCCCGGCTGAGGCGGTCACCTCCAGAGGATAGGAGGACAGCTCTACGCCGCAGAGCTGCGCCGTACCGTGGTAGCCGCCGATACGGATATCGGCTGAGACGCCAAAAACCGGCCAGCAGTGTTCAACGCCCGGGAGCTTCTGCATAGCTTCAAGCAGCTCACGGGTAATCTGTCCCTCCGGAAGGCTGGCCGTAAGGAAATAGCTCTTCTGCTCATCGCGCTGATCCCCAAAAAGCTGAAGGGACAGCCAGAAAGCCACAAGGAGCAGGCCTGCCGCCAGCAAAAGGAACAGGGACGGGTACGACCTTGTCCGTTTCATTTTATTTCCCCCCTTTGGCCAGAAGATCGGACAGCCTGCGGCGGCTCTGCCGCAGCCTCCGGCCCATACCGGCAAGAACAGCCAAAAACAGCAGGACGGTCATCGTCAGGATGGCCGGCCACCACTGATTTGTCTCCTCCTCTTCCTCCTCCACCGCCAGTTCCACCAGAACCGGCTTTTGAATCACCGTAGAAAATTCATGGGTCTGGGAACAGGTTTTCCCGGAGGCGTCCTCGTAGGTCAGTGTCAGCGTTCCAACTACTGTCCCGTAGGCAGAATCCTCGCTGCCAGTATCGGACTGACCGATGGCGGTCATGTTTTTATTTCCCACATAAATCCGTATGGAGCCGTCATAAGAAGTCCCGGCCTCCATGTCTCCCGCAGCCACGGTTCCCATCGGAAAAAGCCCGCCGGCGTCCAGCTCGGCGCGTACATTGTATACCGGTGACCGGCCGGCGTTGCGGATGCTCAGCGCCGCATCCACCGTCTCCATAGCGTAAACCCTGTCTGCCAGCTCAAAGCTCTCCAGGATCACCTGGGCGGGCTGATCGATATCCAGAGATACCTCCTGGGTGCTGGAATAGGTGGTTCCCTTGACGTTTTCATAGTCAAAGGTGAAGGTGACACTGACCTTCTTCTGTCCGGCATTGGCCGCGGCTTCCGCAATGGCAGCTATGGTAATTTGATCCTGCGGGGCCACCTGGTCAAAATAAAAGGAGGAAGCTGACAGGGATATGCTGTCGTCAGCCGCTTTCAGGGAAACGGACAGATTATAAACCGTTTCGCTTTGGCTCCGGTTCTGGAATACGGTGACAAATTCGTTTTTCGATCCGGCCTGAAGCCGCACGCCGGATAAGCTGTTGGATTCCAGGGTCAGCTTAGGCTGACGGTAGACCTTTTCTTCCTCTGCGCCGCCGGAGGAACCGTAGCTTCCGCCGCCGGAATAGCCGCCGCCTGTATCGGCGTAAAACCCGCTGCTGGCTACGGTCTCTGTTTCGGCTTCTTCTTCCGGAGAAGCCGGCGCTTCGGTTAACGGTTCATCTGCGAAATCCTCCCAAAGCTCTTCCGTCGGCTCAGTGGCCGGGGTATCCGGCATATCGTCGGAAGGCTCCGCCGGTTCCTCTGCATCAGGAGCCGTCTGTATATCGCCGGGATTCCCATCCAGGGGAAAAAATTGTTCATCCTCTGGGCTGTCAGGCGGCCCGGCCAGCTCCTCGGGCGGCCCGGTTAATTCCTCGGGCGGCCCGGTTAATTCGTCGGAAGGAGCGTCCGGCCCCGGGGCTTGCGGATTACTGCCGCCGTCTGCTGTCCCGGACACAGTGATAAAGATCCGGCTGGCCAGCCGTACTGCCCCGCCCTGGCCGGAATATCCCACCGCCCGGACGATTACCGGGTATTTCCCTTCCCTGCGGACGGAATCCAGCCGTATCTCGCACTGGAACAGATATGCCTCCACCGTATGTTCAAAATGATAGCTGCGTTTCTTCACCGTTTTCCGATAATTGGCATAGACAAACGGCGCGTCCTCTTCCATTTCCACCCCAACGGTGAGCAGGTCATCCTGCAGCCCTCCGCTGGCCACAAACGGCACCACCAGATAAACCACATCCCCCTCTACCACGGGTACGTATCCCTCGGCATAGGAAGTGTTCATTTTCTCATAAACATGGGCAGTGTCCACCTCCAGAT
>JAHZHG010000106.1:0-5047 GCA_019420425.1 Clostridiales bacterium | reverse complement strand
CGCTTCCGGGGCAGCAGTCTCTGCCTCTGCCCGCCTTCCGGCACAGCCCAGGACAGATAATGCGCACCAGAGGCCCGCCAGTATACGCATTCCCTTTTTCTTCATCCCTCAACGCACCTCCTTCATCACTCCCGCGTCCATCTCAAACACCCGGTCGCAAAGGATACGAATATCCTCACTGTTATGGCTGGCCAGAAGGACAGTTTTTCCTTTTTTCTTTTCGTCCAGCAAAAGGGCCCGTATCTCCTCCACCCCATGCTTATCCAGTCCGTTGAACGGCTCATCCAGAATCAACAGCTCGGGATCCTCCATGATCGCCTGGGCGATACCGAGCCTCTGGCGCATTCCGAGCGAATATTTGGCCACCGGCTTTTTCATCTCCGGATCCAGCCCCACCTTCAGCAGCACAGCTGTAATGTCCTCCCACGCCAGCTTCCTGCGCAGGCTGGCCAGGATTTCCAGGTTCTTCCTGCCGCTTAAGCTGGTCAAAAAGCCGGGAGTTTCGATAATTACCCCCAGGCTTTCGGGAAAATCCGTTTCACGGCCGATGTATTTTCCGCCGACCCGCACCAGGCCCTCTGTCACCGGCAAAAAGCCGCAGATACATTTCATCAGCACGGTTTTTCCCGAGCCATTGTTCCCCACAATACCGTACACCCTGCCGCGTTCCACGCAAAAATCCAGCTTCTTTAATACCTCTTCCCCTCCAAAGCACTTTCTAACCTGCCGCAATTCAATATAATATTCTGTGTCCATTTTTCCCAGCCCTCCCCATTTGGCCTCCCTTTGTCACCGCGGTATGCGTTCTATACCTCCTCCAGCCTGCGTTCCAGAACCGCATAATGCACCACAGCCAGAAAAAGCGCCAGCAGAATCAAAAATATCCACAGCCCCCGCCCGTCGCTGCCCCAGTCGTTTTCCCCGCGGATCCACTCGGCGGGATCGATGCAGTAAAGCGTCTCCAGATACCGCTCACGAAGGATCATGCAGGCGTAAAACAGGACAAAGGGCAGCCCCAGCGCCAGATATACCGAACCGCTCAGCGCCCCCAGCGCCGCGCTCAGGCTGGAAAGGGCAGAGGCCGTAAGACACACCCTTCCCAGCCGTCTGGCAAGGGGAAGCGCCAGGTCCCACTGTCCGCTCCAGACCTTTTCCCGTCCAAAAAAGAGCAAAAAAAAGAAAGCCGTGCCCATCAACGCCGCTATTCCCCATACAACCGCCCCCGATAAAGCCGAGGTCATCACCTTGTCTCTGCAATATTCCCTGCGTCCGCGCCGGACGAGCAGAAACCGCAGAAAATTTCCCTGCCTTTCCCGCAAATATTCCTCCCCGCAGGGCAGCACCGCAGTAACCGGGAGCAAAAACAGTACGGTCTGGGATTGCAGGGCGTCTTCCGTCAGCTTGAAAAACGTCCCGCTCTCCAGTATGTTTGCCCCGCCATTCTCCGGCCAGGAGGCCCCTGCCAGAATCCCGGCAAAGGCCAGCAGGATCGCCAGATAAAATCGTTTTTCCCCCAGCATCCGCTTAACATCCATCGCTCTCCTCCTCGTCTTCTTTTCCCGGGAGCCTCCCGCGTCAGCTTCCTCCCAGGAAGGTAAAATTGTAGGTGCGCAGGGCGCGCCAGGAAAGCCAGATGCAGATCAGAAGCAGCGCGGCAAAAATCCCCATGGACTGCCCGATGGTCGGCAGATTGTCATAGCCGAAATCATGCATTCCGTACACGGCATTGTTCAGCGGACTGATCCATCCCACAATGCTTCTGACCCGGTAAAGCTCATAATCCTCCATCCCCATCAGCTTTCCCAGCACGTTGGGATCAAGCAAAAAGCCGTACAGACTGTACCCCACCGCCAGCATCATCCCATACTTTTTGCCCAGCAGCAGATTGCCCAGCAGGATCAGAAAGCCCAGAGTCAGGCTGTAGCCCAGCATCAAAAGCATCACCTGCAGCATACAGCCGTACGGGCTGACGCTCTCCATCACCTTAACCGTAGACGGCACATTCAGCGTTTTTCCCGCGCTGGAATACCCAAGGATCGCTGCCGTTTCGCTCCACAGATTCCCCGGAAACGCATTTTTCATACACAAGATCACCGTCGCTGCCAGGACAAACAGCACATACAGCCCCGTGCAGAGCAGAATATAGAGGAATTGCGCCGCCAGCCACTTTTTCTTTGTCATCCGCATCAGATAAAAGGGCGTAAATGCCGTCAGCTTGGGCAAATCGGAAAACAGAAAGATCAGCAGCAGAGAAACAAACAGGATGGCGGTGGAATCCCCAAAGGTCCAGATAAACGGCTCCGCCGCCTGCATTGCCGTCTCGTAACGCTCCGCCACCTCGATTACGCGGCCGCTCAGCAGAAAGCAGACGACGATACTGAACAAAAAGGTAATCACCGTGCGGGAATTGGTAAAAAATCCGCGGAAGTTATACTTTGTCGCCGCCAGAACCTGCCTCATGGATCAGTACCCCAGACTGCGGCTGATGATCGTTCCGTCCACTGCGTTTATGGTCATAAAGCTGGCTCTCGGATCACTATTGATATACGTCGTATCCGCATCGTACTGGTCTGTTTCCGTGCCAAAGAAATCCCAAACCGGAACCAGCAGCCCGGTTGTATTGTCAGCGCCCGGATCGTAAATCCGCGTATAGCCCAGGGTCACCCGGTCAATCTCCAGATCGCTATGCTCCAGATACGTAATGTCTGTGTGCTGAATCTGGATCATCTGCTCAAAAATATCCGCAATTTCCGGAAAGCTCATCATTTCCACATTTTCCACCTGCTTTTCCTCAATCTGATACAGATTTAACAGCTCCACGTGCTGCAGCCCTTCTTTATTGATACAGATTTCTATATGCTCATAGCCCCACGCCTCGGTGGTGCTTTCCATCGATTCCAGATTCCCGCCGTAATCCCTCTCACTCGTAATCGGAAATCCATCCACATCCCGGGTATAGTAAACCATATAGCCGCCGTCAATATAGTTCATCTCACCGGAGAAAAACGACCGCTCGTCTACCCGGTACATCAGGCTCAGCTCTGTACTTTTCGCGGTAAAATCGGTAAGCCCAAGCTGCGCAATATAAGCGTCCGCCGCGCGGACCGCCTCCTCTGCCGTAATCCCGGCCATCTCTTCCGCTTTTTCCCGGCTGGGATAGTTTCCCTGCGAATATTCCTCATCAAATCTTGACCACATGCTTTGGATGCTATTGCCGTAGTCCGGCTTCCAGCGGTTAATGCTGATGTCCATATAGAAGGGCGTACTGTTTTTCAGCTTATAGCTGAAAACCGAGCCGTCCCCCAGCTCTGCGGCGCCAATAAACATGGTTCCATCGGTAACCACACTGTACGGACGGGATGCCTCTGTCTTTACGATAGTATCCGGCGCCTCTTCATAGATCTGCTCCCAGTTGTCAATATCCCCCTGGAGACTGTAGATTTCCTCCGGATTAATGTCGGTATTTCCCTGCTCCTGCAGGCTGGCAATCATCCCATAGGGATCCGTATTTCCTTCCGCCTGATAGGCCTTCAGCTCGTTTAGATGGGCAAGCGCCTGCTCCTTTGTGTAGTCAAAATAGCTGCTCTCGTAAATCACCGCATCGCCGAAAAAAGCAGCGGATACCTGGTCGATGAAATCCTGATCGAAGGGAAGGCGGCCCACCCGGTACACGCCTATCCTGTCCACATCCGGCACCTCCACCTCTGCGCTGCAGGTCAGCCGAAAGTTTTCATCCACAGAAACGCCCGACGCCTCATAACGCTCCGGCACCTGCAGCCGCTGGGCAAGGGCATTCTGCCCGGCGGCTGCGGATGGCTCTCCTGCCACAGCCCCTGACGGGTTACTCTCTGCTGCGGCTCCATCCGTTACCGTTGTGCCTTCCGCTGCGGCCCCTTCTGTTGTCCGTGTATTTTCCGCTCCGTCTGCTTCCGCCGACGTACCGGCTTCCTGTGTCTGGCTGCTCTCCGTTGCTTCTTTATAGTTTTCGATATTCTGGCTTCCTTTCTCCCGTACCACCGTCTGCTCCGGCGTCTTGGCGCAGCCCGACAGCAGCGTGCAGCAAAGCGCCAGCGCAGAAAAATAAACGCCTGTTTTTTTCTTCATTATTGTTCTCCCCTTTTGTTCATCACATGAATGCGTCAACTGGTTATCTGTACTCAGTATACCTCCCTTTCCATTGCCGGGTCTTTTCCGGGATGTAACCAATCGGTAACCGTCAGGCGTTTACCTTTCTCCCCACCGTATGCCTATGCGGCTCCCGCTGCCCGCCTCGCTGACAATTTCCAGCCTTCCCCCGTGCAGGCGGGCAATCTGGCTGCACAGGGCCAGGCCAAGTCCGGCTCCCCCTTCCTTTCTTGCGCGTGATTTATCGACCATATAAAACGGCTCGGTAATCCGCGGGATTTCCTCCCGGGGAATCCCGCGTCCATTATCGGTAACGAATAATCCTTCCTTCGCTCCCATCAGTTTAATCGTCCCTCCGGGCGGGCTGGCCTTGCAGGCATTATCCAGCAAATTGGTCAACAGGCTCAGCAGCAGGTCCTCATCGCCCTCTGCTTCCAGCCCTTCGCCGCAGCAGACATCCAGGCGGAGCTGCTTTTCCTTCCGGCGGCAGCGGGTAATCTCCTCTGCCTGGGCAAACAGCCTGGAAACGGACAGCCATTTTTTTTCTATGGTTTCTTCTCCGGACAGCTCCGTCAGCTGCAGCATTTTTACGGACAGGCGGGTAAGGCGTTTGCAATCCTCCTCCATGTAGCCAAGGGCGTCTGCCTGCCGCTCGGGCGGAAGCTTTACCCGCTGCAAAAGCTCTGCGTAGCCCTGGATTCCGGTCAGCGGGGTTTTCAGCTCATGGGACAGCGCCCCCAGCAGCTGACGCTGCTTCTCGTTCATCTCCGCCAGCCTGTGGATATGCTCCTCCACATGCTCCGCCATCCGGTTAAAGCTTACGGCCACCTCTCCGATTTCATCCCTTCCCGGATTTTCCACCCGCTCGCTGTACCTGCCGCCCGCAATCACATTCGCCGCGTCCCGCAGCTGATAAAAGGGC
>JAHZHG010000105.1 GCA_019420425.1 Clostridiales bacterium | reverse complement strand
CCCAGTACCTGAACACCTAGCAGCTTTCTGCTGGACTTGTCCGCGGTCAGCTTTATGATGAAGGTATCTGCCCCGGGATAATAGTGGGCCTTGTCATCCACAACAGACAGCACGGAAACGACATCATCGCCCTCTGCCTTTGCCGCTGTCTCGGTCAGACCGGTGCGTCCTACATTCAGGCCGCCGGGCAGCTTTGCCACGCCTGTGCCCAGAACGCCCGGATATTCCATCTGCTCACCGGCGATATTTCTGGCCCGGTAATATTCGCCGTGGAGCCCATCGGAGACCATGCCGGTTTACCGGTCTGTCGGTTAGTAACCATTGCGCAGTCGCCTGCCGCATAAATGTCAGCCACGTTTGTCTGCATGTATTTGTCCGTCAGAATCGTGCCCTTGAACATTGCGATACCTGTTCCCTCCAGGAATGCGGTGTTGGGACGGATCCCAATGGCCAGTCCCAGTGCGTCTGCTTTCATTTCCCGTTTGCTGGTTTTTACCTTTTCTACCTTCTCTGTACCGATTACGCCCTCTAAGGCAATACCGGTCATCGGCATGATGCCCTCTTCTGCCATCTGGTTCTCTACGTACTCAGACAGCTCCGGATCCAGGAAATTCGGCAGCACGTGGGGAGCAAAGTCGATTACGCTCACTCTCACGCCCTTAGCCGCCAGATTCTCGGCTACCTCAAGGCCAATAAAGCCGCCGCCGGCTACAACCGCACGCTTGATCTCTCCTGCTTCTACCGCAGCGCGAAGGGCTATGGCGTCATCCGGGGTTCTCATCGTAAATACGTTTCTCAGCTCCAACCCTGGAATCTCCGGTACGAACGGTGAAGCTCCCGTTGCGATAACCAGCTTGTCATAGGTATATTCTTTTACTTCACCTGTTTTCAGATCCCTGGCTTCTACCGTGTGTGCTTCCGGCTTTACCCCAATGGCCTCGGTCTCGGTCAGCACCCTGGCTCCGGTCAGCTTTTCATACTTCTGCGGCGTATTTACGATCAGCTGGCTCTGCTCATGGATTACATCGCCTACATAGTACGGCAAACCGCATCCGGCATAGGAAATATCCTTTCCCTTTGTCAGAATCGTTACCTTGCAGCTGCGGTCCTGGCGCAGCAATTTTGCAGCCGCCTTCGTTCCGGCGGCCACTCCTCCTAATACGAGTACGTTCATACTCATCTCTCCTTTGTGCTTTACTTAACATCGATAAATTCATTTCAATTTATTATAGCACTTGCGGTTTCATAAAGAAAATGATATTTTATAATCAAATTCATAGAAAAAACCTATTATTTATCATAAGGAGGCCTTTATGACCATTCGCCATCTCAGAATCTTCGTTGCCGTAGCAGAAACCGGTAAAATGTACTCTGCGGCAGAGCGGTGCTTTCTTTCCCAGCCCACGGTAAGCCAGGCTATCCGTGAACTGGAAGAGCATTACGGCGTACGCCTGTTTGAACGGTTTTCCAAGAAGCTATATATTACAGAGGCCGGGAGCCAGCTTTTGACTTATGCCCGCGGGGTGCTCAGCCAGTTTGATGTCATGGAAACCAATATGGGCAGTTTTCACGCCGACACCCAGCTGCGGCTTGGCGCAACGATTACGGTAGGCGCCTGCCTGCTTTCTTCTATATTAAATGATCTGAAAAAACGCCATCCTCTGCTCCAGATCTATTCCTGTGTCGCCAATACCCAGCTAATCGAAAGAAAGCTGCTGAATTCAGAGCTGGATGTCGCCCTGGTGGAAGGGGTCATCACCAATCCCAGTCTTGTTTCCATTCCGGTAGTCGATGATTACCTGGTGCTGGCTGTCTCTACTACCCATCCGCTGGCAAAGAAAAAACAAATCCATATCCGGGAGGTCATCCCTTATGAATTTGTTTTCCGTGAAAAAGGCAGCGGTACACGCAAGCTATTTGAACATTATCTGGAGAAGCACGGGATTACCTGCCATATCGCTATGGAGGCTACCTGTCTTGATGCCATTAAAAACGCTATTTTGTACAACAACTATATTTCTGCCATCTCCGCCCGTATGGTGGAGAAGGAGGTTCAGAATAAAGAAATCCACATTATCCGCAACCGGGAATCCGACTGGAACCGCAGTTTTTTCCTGGTTTATCACAAGGATAAGTTTTTTTCCGAGCCGATGCACTCCCTGGAGTCCATTATGCAGACGTATAAGTGTCCGGAGTTTATCAAGGACGAGAATACCGGCTTTTTGACCTCCGGCTGCAGCTGATTATACCGCTGCCATCCCTGCACGCTTCAGCCCGCTGGTCACGGGCACATAGGCCGCTGCGATGCCGATTACCGTAAACGCGCCGTTGATGGCTGTTGCCGGCAGAGAGGTGGCGGCCGCTGCAGCAGCGGCGCCAACGCCGCTTCCGGCTATGATCAGCTCGGCCGCGCCGAACAGCCACTCAAAAAACAGCGTGCCAAAAACATAGACCACCGTGCAGACAAGGGTATAGGCGTACCGCTTTCTCTTATCGTCCCCGGCTCTTTTCTCTGCCAGGCTCAGCAGAGCGCCTACCACAAGACATTTGATGACTGTCTCCACAAAGATCTTGGGCATGGCTGCCACGTAGCCGTTCAGCAGGTCAAAGACCAGCAGACCCAGGGTACCGGAGATGGCTCCCTTCTTTCCTCCAAGGACAATGATACCCAGTACAACAAATATATGTCCAAAGTGCAGAAACGGGGTTCCCACAGCTGCAGGCATGGGAATCCGGAATGCCTGGATGCCCAGATACGTAATTGCTGCAAAAAATCCGATCATTACGATTGTCTTTACATTCCATGATTGTCTTTCCATATTTTCCTCCTCAAAATCCTGGTACCTTTGGGGATTCCCAAAAAAGTACGCTTTTTCTATATGGTAGACTATCATATATCTGGCTTTTTCCATATATCCAGTTATTATTTTTTTGACCAGTCCAGTCTATTTTCCCGTTTATTTATTTTTATTCTGGCAAATATTCCTTGCAATATTTTCCCTCATAGTGTAATATAATTATATTGACATGTAGTTTTCAAAACTACGTTTTGTTTCATTAATATAAAGGAGTGATTCGATGAGTGATAAATATAATTCTTCCGCAGCGGCCTGTTACAAGCCGCATCTTTCTATTCCCCGCCCTGCTTTTACCTTTTCGGTTAAAGATCCCGGCAGTGCGCTGACTCATTTTATCGGGGCGATCATGGCTGCCTGTGCCACACCGTTTCTGCTGGTAAAGGCTGCTTCGTCCGGAATCCCTCTGGCGGTGATATCCATGGCCGTGTTTATGATCAGTATGATCCTGCTTTATTCGGCCAGCACCACGTATCATACCCTGGATGTTCGTGAGGATGTGAACCGCAGGCTGCGGAAGGTAGATCATATGATGATCTTTATCCTTATTGCCGGCTCTTACACACCGGTCTGCCTGATTACCCTGCGGGATAGCATCGGAATCCCTCTCTGCATCGCTGTCTGGGCTATCGCATTGGTCGGGATGGTGATCAAGGCACTGTGGATTACCTGTCCGAAGTGGTTCTCCTCCGTAATCTATATCGTAATGGGCTGGCTGTGCATCGCCGCACTGCCCCAGCTGCTGAGCGCTCTTCCTTCCGGCGGATTTGGATGGCTGCTGGCCGGGGGGATCGCCTATACGGTGGGCGGGGTGCTGTATGCGCTGAAGCTTTCTCTGTTTAATAACCGCCATCCTTATTTTGGCTCACATGAGATTTTTCATCTCTTTGTTATGCTGGGCAGTGTCTGCCACTTCATCTGTATGTACGGATATGTGATCTAAAAGCAAATTCAGCTTATCCCGGCGGGAGAGCCGTTTAATCGCGGCCTCCCGCCGCATTGCTTCTTCCTTTGTCGCAAATTTCTCATAATATCTCAGTCTAACCGGTCTTCGGCTTCTGGTGTATTTTGCCCCCTTCCCCGCATTGTGCTCGGACAGCCGGCGCTTCAGGTCGGTGGTCCAGCCAGTGTAGAGGGTGCCGTCACCGCATTCCAGTATATATACGTAGCAGTGCTTTTTCTCTTGCATGTAAATCTCCTTTAACGAATATGTAAAGCGCACATACAGCCTTTATCCTGTACGCGCGCCTCTATTTTAAGCAATCGATTTAGAAGGTACCTCACCCGAAAGGGCGAACCTTTTGTCCGCCCTCTGCAAAACCAGTAAACAGTTCCGATTGCACACTTTCGGTCGGCGCTTCTGTTTATATTATACGCTTTCCACGCCCGTTTGTGCATATTTTATTCCAGATACAATACCGGATCCACCGGTTCTCCGTCCTTGGTCATGGCAAAGTAAAGGTTACTTCCTTCCATGCAGTAGTATTTGGTCGGCTCGCTGACATAGCCCAGCAGAGTTCCCTTTTCCACCACGTCTCCTTCATTTACTGCCAGTTCTTTCAGCTGCCCGTATTTCAGCTGGAAATTGTTTCCCAGATCCAGAGTCACCGTCGTACCGATCTCTTCATTTACGGAAATATCCGAAACGATTCCCTTTGCCGCCGCCAGTACCTGATTGCCCACCTCGCTGGATATAACCAGCGCCGGGTTATATTTATACTGGTTCAGGGTTTTAAAAAATATACTGCTGTCCATACTATAGTCCATCAGCACGGTTCCTGCCACAGGCCACTCCAGAATGTCTGCTTCCTGAAAGCTTACCGTCGGGCTTATGTCCGCCTGGGCCTGTACGGAGGATGCGTTTACTGCTGCTTCATCCGCTGCGCTGCCGGCTGCAGAGGCATCCTGGCTGTCCCCTGCATTCTCTGCTGTCTGTCCGGCCTGGACGGATGTGCCGCCCTCCAGTGCCCCGGAGATTTCCGGCTGTCCTTCCGCTTCTTCCTGGTTGTCCGGGAGCTTGGCCAGCCCGGATATATCCGCCAGCTTTTCCTCCAGATCATTTGCTTCGGATTCTGTCGCCTGGGACAGTTTTTCCTGTTCCTCTTTTGCACGTTCCATACGGTTCACGGCGTAGAAGCCCGAAAATGCCAGCACCGCCATCAGGCACAGGCAGAAGGTCCACACGGTTCCCCGTTTGTTCCAGATACGTTTTGGTTCCTTTTTCTCCATACTTTTCACCTCTTACAATAGTCAATCCCGCCTACTTAATTGATTTTTCAGCTAACTATAGCATTGCCAGAATAGTGAAAACTATGCAGAAAAAGAAAATGCCGCGGTGCGATTTGCTTCACAAACTGCGCCGCGGCATGAAATACCTTTATTTTATACTTCGAAGCTCTCCGGGTCTACCTCTACGGTTACCTTATCCAGGTGCCAGATATCATCAACGTATTCCTGAATGGTACGGTCGGAGGTGAACTTTCCACAGCTGGCCATGTTCAGCATCGCCATTTTGGCCCAGCGGCTCTGATCGCGGTATGCCTCCTCCACTCTCTTCTGTGCTTCTGCGTAGGGCTTGAAGTCAGCCAGAATGAAGTAGGTATCCGGGCGGTCGCTGTTGTTGGTGTTCAGCAGAGAGTCGTACAGATCACGGAAACGCTCCGGATCATTGTGCGCGTATTCGCCGTTAATCAGCTGCATCAGCACGCGGCGGATATCCTGGTCGTTGTTAAAGTAGTCGGTGGGACGATAGCCGCCGTTGTTTTCATAGCGGATTACCTCGTCTGCAGTCAGGCCGAAGATAAACGCGTTCTCTTCGCCAACCTCTTCCACGATTTCTACGTTTGCACCGTCCATGGTTCCCAGGGTAGGCGCGCCGTTCAGCATAAACTTCATGTTGCCGGTACCGGATGCTTCCTTACTTGCAGTGGAAATCTGCTCGGAAACATCTGCAGCGGCAAAGATCAGCTCTGCGTTGGATACACGGTAGTCCTCGATAAATACTACCTTCAGCTTGCCGTTGATGGACTTATCGTTGTTTACCACGTCAGCGACAGAGTTGATCAGCTTGATGGTCAGCTTTGCTCTGCGGTAGCCTGCTGCTGCCTTTGCACCAAAGATAAAGGTTCTCGGATAGAAATCCATCTCCGGATGATCCTTGATCGTATTATACAGATACATTACATGCAGGATATTCAGCAGCTGACGCTTGTACTCATGCAGACGCTTTACCTGTACATCGAAGATGGATCTGGGATCTACGTCGATGCCGTTGTGCTCCTTGATGTATTTGGCCAGGCGAACCTTGTTCTGGTATTTGATATTCATGAACTCCAGCTGAGCCTTGGGGTCATCCACAAACATCTTCATCTGTCCGATCTTGGACAGGTCTGTGATCCACTCGTCGCCGATGTGGTCGGTTACCCACTGGGCCAGCAGGGGATTGCCGTGGAGCAGGAAACGTCTCTGGGTAATTCCGTTGGTCTTGTTGTTGAACTTCTCCGGCATCATCTCATAGAAGTCACGCAGCTCCTGGTTCTTCAGGATCTCGGTATGCAGTCTTGCCACGCCGTTTACGGAATATCCGGCGGCGATCGCCAGATGAGCCATCTTCACCTGTCCGTCGTAGATGATCGCCATCTTGCGGATCTTTTCCTGGTTGCCCGGATATTTTTTCTGGATTTCTGCCACAAATCTGCGGTTGATCTCCTCTACGATCTGGTAGATACGCGGAAGCAGTCTGGAGAACAGCTCGATCGGCCATTTTTCCAGCGCTTCGGACATGATCGTGTGGTTGGTATATGCGCAGGTCTTGGAAGTAATCTCCCATGCCTCGTCCCACTCCATGCCTTCCTCATCCACCAGGATACGCATCAGCTCGGCCACCGTTACGGTCGGGTGGGTATCGTTCAGCTGGAAGGTTACCTTCTTCGGCAGGTCATGCAGATCGCTGTGTGCGCGCTTAAACTTGGCAATGGCAGCCTGAACGCTGGCAGATACGAAGAAATACTGCTGTTTCAGACGCAGCTCCTTACCGGCATAGTGGTTGTCGTTCGGATAAAGCACCTCTACGATATTTCTGGCCAGGTTTTCCTGCTCAACAGCCTTCTGGTAGTCTCCCTTATCGAAGGCGTCCAGACGGAAATCATTGATCGCTTCGGCGTCCCAAACACGGAGGGTGTTTACGACGTTATTATTGTATCCAACGATGGGAATATCAAACGGAATTGCACGTACGGACTGGTATCCCTCCTGGATAAATCTGTTTCGCTTGGTGGCTTCATCGTACTCTACACGGATATAGCCGCCAAATTTTACTTCTTTTGCGTATTCCGGGCGGCGCAGCTCGAAGGGGTTGCCGTCCTTTAACCAGTTATCCGGTACCTCTACCTGATATCCGTCCTGGATCGTCTGCTTGAACATCCCATAACGATAACGGATACCGCAGCCGTATGCGGAATAGCCCAGGGTTGCCAGGGAATCCAGGAAGCATGCCGCCAGACGGCCCAGGCCGCCGTTACCCAGAGCGGCATCCGGCTCCTGATCCTCGATGACATTCAGGTCAAAGCCCAGCTCGTCAAGCGCTTCTTTTACTTCTTTGTATGCAGTCAGGTTGATCAGGTTGTTGCCCAGCGCACGGCCCATGAGGAACTCCATGGACATGTAGTAAACGGTCTTGGGGTCATCCTTTTCGTACTGCTGCTGGGTAGCCAGCCAGTTATCGATGATTACGTCTTTTACCGCGTAGGAAACTGCCTGGAAGATCTGCTGCTGGGTAGCCTCCTTCAGGGTTTTTCGGTAAAGGGTTTTTACGTTTTCTTTTACGTTTTCCTTAAATACCTCTTTGTCGAATAGCTTGTTCATTTTTTCTCTCCTCTCAACCTACTGCCTCTCCACGCCAAGGGTAACTGTCTCGCCGTTGATGCTCCATTCCTTTTCGTATCCACAGGTCTGTCCAAGAACGATCTCTGCTGCCAGAACCTCGCCCTTGATCTCTTCTGTGTAGCGTTCCAGGATCGCGGTGATTTTTTCATTGTCCTTCGCATAGAGTGTGATCTTGTCCATCACCTCGAAGCCGGCTTCTTTTCTCATGGTCTGAATCTTGCTCACCAGCTCACGGACAAAGCCCTCTTCAATCAGCTCCGGCGTCAGGTTGGTGTCCAGGACAACCGTCATATCGCCGTTATTTTCGGAAACATAGCCCTCCATCTGGGCTGTTTCAATCAGCAGGTCCTCCTCTGTCAGTTCGTCCATGGCCCGGTTTCCGTCCAGCTCGCTCAGCTGGGTGCGGATGCCGCCCAGGAGCCTGCCGTATTTGGGGCCAACGGTTTTCAGCTGGGGTTTGAAGCTGTAGGAGGTGAAATCGCGCACATCCTTGGTAAACGCGGCCTCCTTTACGTTCAGCTCATCCCGAATAATATCCACATAGAAATCAGACAGCTCGTTTTCTGCTTTGAGCCACATTTTTCCAATCGGCTGACGGTTTTTGATGTTGGATGCAT
>JAHZHG010000104.1:7217-8394 GCA_019420425.1 Clostridiales bacterium | reverse complement strand
GATCCTCTAAATAGGCTGCCGTCCTCCGTTTGTGCACCTCCACCGCCAGGCGGTTGCCCTTTTCCTTTATATACGGAGTCAGGTCAAACTCCGACGGGCTAAAGCTGTCCTCCGCATACCCCACAAACGCTCCGTTCAGCCACACATACATCGCCTGCTCCGCTCCCTCAAAGCAAATGCAGACCCGTTTGCCCAGCAGATTTTCCGGCAGGTCAAACTCCCGCACATAGGAACCCACCGGATTGTACTCCGCCCGGGAAAAGCTGCCCTCCTGCGCTCCGATGCCTTCCGCAGAAAAGGCCGGACGGCGATATACGTGGCCCTCCCAGGGATATAGATTGTTAATATAGTGAATCCGGTCATAGCCGGCCAGCTCCATATGCCCGGGCACCGTAATCCGCCCAAAGCCGCTGTCGTCAAAATCCGTCCGGTAAAACTCCGCCGGACGCAAAGCGGCATTTTTCGACCACTGAAACCTCCACTCTCCGTTCAGCGAGCAGTACAGGGTGCGATCCCCGGCCTCCATCGACCTCCTGTCCGCAAAAAACACGTGATCACTGCGGGCCGGAAGCTGGTTTACCCGAAACACCTCCGGCTGATCCAGCCAGGCAATATCGGCAAATTGTTCCATACATTTTCTCCTCCTGTCGGTATTCTCCTCCAGCATACCGCGTTTTTTTCCTCCTGTAAAGCGGATAAAACGAGCTCTTGCCGGATTTCCGTTTTCGTCGTATACTGTTTAACAGAAAAAAGAAAGCAGGGAATAATCATGAACAAAAAAGAAATCGCAGAAATCAAAAAGCAGCTCACCCCGGACCGCTGTGCCATCACCCGAATCTGCGGCTGCTACGTCGATGCGGAGAAGGAGAAAAAAGCGGAGCTAAAGGAGGCCTTTCTCTCCCTTCCCGAGGAGGAAATGTATAAATACTTTGATATTTTCCGCAAGTCCCTCTCCGGCACTCTGGGAAAGAATCTTCTGAACATGGAGTTTCCCCTGGAGACTGAGGCGGAGGGCGGAAGCCAGGAATTTCTGCGCCGGCTCCTGGACAGCCGGCTCACCGACGACGGGCTGCTCACCCAGTTTTATGACAAGGTAATCGAGACCTACGAGTACGGCGAGCACTACCTGATCCTTCTGATCCACACTGCCTACGACGTCCCCGGAAAGGCCAAGGAC
>JAHZHG010000104.1:0-7207 GCA_019420425.1 Clostridiales bacterium | reverse complement strand
ACGAGGTTTACTCCTACATACAGTGCTGTATCTGCCCGGTAAATCTCTCCAAGCCCGGCCTCTCCTACAACAGCGAGACCAACACCTTCCAGAACCGCATCCGCGACTGGATCGTGGAACTGCCCGACCTGGGCTTTTTGTTCCCGGCCTTTAACGACCGCAGCACGGATCTGCACAGCACCCTGTACTACAGCAAGAATCCGGAGCTGCTCCACTGGGACATTGCCGGAGACCTGCTGGGCTGCACCCTGCCCATGACCGCCTCCGACCAGAAGGAAAGCTTCAATGCCCTGATTGCGGAAACTCTGGGCGACGGCTGCGACTACGACACGGTCAAGGCCATCCATGAGAATCTGAACGAGCTGCTGGAAGCCCAGAAGGACTCCCCCGACCCGGTCACCCTGGACAAGGCCGACGTCAAATACCTGCTGGCGAAAAGCGGCGTAGAAGAGGAAAAGCTGGAAACCCTGGACACCGTCTATGAATCGGCAGCCCCTTCCGCCCCGCCCTTTTTGGCCTCCAATGTGGCCAGCACCAGAAAATTCGAAATCAAGACCCCGGATATCGTCATCCAGGTCAGCCCCGAGCGCGCAGACCTGGTAGAAACCCGCACCATCGACGGCCGGGACTATCTGGTTATCCCCGTGGACGACAGCGTGCAGATCAACGGCATACCGGTAAGATGCCGGGTTCAGGAAGAGGAGTGATCCCGCTATACTGTGCCTGCTAAACGCCCGCAAAAACAGGGGGCATGGCTGAAACGCCATGCCCCCTGCTGCAGTCCTAAGCTTATATTTCCCATGTGCTGCCCTGGCGGTCTATTTTTACCAGTACAGCCTGTTTTTCCTCCGGAAGTGACTCCCAGTAATCGGCAACTGTCTCGCATTTCTGCCAGAAGTGCATCGGAAATACCCTGCGGGCGTCCACCATCTCCAGGAACAGATCCATGCCCAGCCGATAGTTGTCTCCCAGCCTGGGGTCCAGGGGCACGAAGGCCGCATCGATGGGAATCCCCACCAGCTTGTGGATTTCCCGCTTGTATGCCTGCTCCATCTGCTTTTTCTGGAGAAGCGGATCGTCCTCCCAGCACCAGTTGTTCAGGTCGCCCGAGTGGAAGATCATCTTTCCGTCGCACTTGACGAGGAATGCCACGCCGATATCCGTGGAGTTTAAGGTCTTTACCCAGACCTGCTCTCCGTCTGTTCCCGGGATCGTGTAGCTGCATTCGCCGTTCTTTTCCGGATAGACAATGTTCTCCGGCTCTTTGTCGTCCTTGTACATGGCGGAAAGCGCCTCGTCGAATTTCGACATCTGCTTTACCGCCTTGCGGATATCCGGAGACAGGATATAGAGCACATGCGCATAATCCGCAAAGATGGTAAAAATTTCCGGGTTAAAATGGTCCTGATGCTTGTGGCTGGAGAATACCAGAAGCGGTTTCTCCTTCGGCCACTGGGGAAGCTCTCCCTTCCAATAGTCAAACACCATGACGCAGCTTTTCGTCTCTACGGAAAAGCCGCTGTGATTAATATACGTGATCTTTATTTGATTATCCGTATCCATCCTTCTGGCCCCTCAATACGTCCCATCTGAATACCTGTCAGTGTGTCATACAGCTTCTTGGTTACCGGCCCCATATCCGACATGCCGCTGGGCAGGCAGATTTCCGTGCCGTGATCCACGATCTTTCCTACCGGGGAGATGACTGCCGCCGTTCCGCACAGGCCGCACTCAGCAAAATCCTTCAGTTCTTCCTTAGCTACCGGTCTCTCCTCTACCTCCAGGCCCAGGTACTCCCTGGCGACTACCATCAGGGAGCGGCGGGTGATGGACGGCAGAATGCTGTCCGACTTCGGCGTAACGACTTTATTGTCCTTGGTGACAAACAGGAAGTTGGCTCCGCCTGTCTCCTCCACATAGGTTCGCGTCGCTGCATCCAGATACATGTTCTCATCGTATCCTTCCGCATGGGCCGTCATGATGGCATGAAGGCTCATGGCGTAGTTCAGGCCAGCCTTTACATGGCCCGTCCCGTGTGGGGCGGCACGGTCGAAATCAGACACCTTGATGGTCAGCGGCTTTACCCCGCCCTTGAAATACGGGCCTACCGGCGTGGCAAATACGCGGAACTGGTACTCATTGGACGGCTTTACTCCGATTACCGCATCGCTGCCAAACATATACGGACGCAGATACAGAGTTGCGCCTGAGCCGTAGGGCGGAACGAAATCCTTGTTGGCGGATACTACCTGGTCGATTGCCTCCAGGAAGCGCTCCTTTGGAAATACCGGCATTTCCAGACGCTTTGCGCTGCTTTCCAGACGCTCTGCGTTCAGATCCGGGCGGAAAACAACGATGTCGCCCTTTTCTGTGGTATATGCCTTCATTCCCTCAAAACAGGTCTGGGCATACTGAAGCACGCCTGCGCACTCATTTATTACCACATTGGCATCGGTGGTCAGACCGCCCTCATCCCAGGCGCCGTTTTTGTAATTGGATACGTAGCGGTAATCCGTCTGGATATAGCCAAAGCCCAGATTACCCCAGTCAATATCTTTTTTCATTTCTGTCACTCTCCTCAGTAAATATTCGTAACTGTTCAGTATCTCACAGTTATATTTTTTCTATCCTTTAATGTACCACAAAACACAGCTTTTGCAAATACCTTATTGCGCAATATTTTCATTTGGCCGTCAACAGGCTGTTCAACACCATGCCGGCAATAATCATCCCCAGTCCCAGCAGTCCCATTCCCCGGGGCACGCTGTCCCCGAGCACCAGAATCCCTCCGATCAGGGTGAAGATCACCTCTCCACACTGGGTCGCCTCGATCAGCGCCAGCTGCCGCGGATTAGATTTCACCATATCCGTTGCCCGGAAAAACAGGATGGTCGCAATCACTCCGGAAAACAGGGCGACTACGCCGGACTGTACAATCTGTCCCCTGGAGGGCGCCCCGCCGGTGATCCAGGCCGCACAGGCCGTAATCAGCCAAAACGGGAGACTGCACAGCGTCATGCCGAACACCCGCTGGATGGTGTTGATCTGCTCCGGACAATGCTGCATCATTTTCCGGTTGCCCAGCGGATAGCTGAAGGCGGCCACCAGGATGGGGATCAGGGCCAGGCACTTCCCCCGTGGATCCGTGGAGGACATATGGGGAAGCTGCAGGATTACAATACCTGCCAGGATAACGACAGACATGGCCAGATTCCTGACGGGTATCCGTTTGCCAAAGAGCGGGGTAAGCAGTACCCCGGCCACAATCGTCACCTGCCAGGAGGCGGCCACCAGCCAGGACTCCCCGAACACGGAGGCCAGACACAGGGGCAGATAAAAGAACCCAAAGCCCACCGTACTCCACAGCAGCCAGGTACCGGGCCGGCGCCTGATTTCCGCAAGCACCGGCCGGATATGCTCTCCGGGCATACACCAAAGGAGCAGCAGCAGGATGGGCAGCATGATCCAGAAGCGCAGGCAGGCTCCCCACATCCAGTATCCTCCGGAAAGGTTCATGCTGCTGTTGAATAAAAATGTAAATGCGAAAAACAGGGAAGCGAGTATCCCATAAGTCAAAGCTTTTTTCATGCTGCGTCTGCCTCTTTACTTTAAGCTGTCACCCGTCAGATAAATGCAGCTGTCATACACCTCATCCGCACATCCAGTCGCTACCTTCAGGATATTCACGCCGGTCACATCCAGCGTAACGGAAGCCGCCGCAGTTTCCCGGGTCATGCCTTCCTGTGTGTAAATCAGACGGTCATCCCCGTAGATCTCTACCGCAGCCACACCTTCGCTCTTTGTATCCGCTCCCGCGCAGATCGTCAGGGAAAGCTCTGTGTAGCCGCCGCCCAGCAGATAGACTGCTGCGCCTTGATTCGACGCGTTGAACCGCCAGGCATCCTCGTACAGCTCTCCGTAGGTATCTTCAAACAGTCCCCATTTAAATTCCGTATCATTGGAATTGACCAGCTGCAGATCATTCAGGCGGGTAACTGTCGCGCACTCGGCCGGAGTCTCCGCCAGGGTCAGCACGGCCTCGTTCAGCAGCAGCCAGCCGTAGCTGCGCTCTCCGGTATTAAACGTCTTAATCGTCAGTGTCTTTACGCCGGTCACATCCACGGTGAAGGGCTCTGCCTCTGCCCTGCCGCTGATCCCGTTTCTGCTGTAGAGCAGCTTTCCGTCGCCGAAAAAGCCAATGCTCATCCAGGCATTCTGATCCGTCTCCCGGTAAGTGCTCAGTACGCCGCCAAGCTCGGTAAACTCTCCGTTCAGCTCGTAGGTTGCCCAGGCGTTATTGGATGCGTCCAGCGCATAGGTGGAAATATGTTCATTTCCCTGCTTGTCCTCAAGCACCTGATGGTATTCGTATCCGTCCGACCCGGTCAGGCGTTCCTGCCAGCTGAGTTCAGCCAGCTCCCTGTAATTCCGGACCGTATCCGCGTCGTGGGAAAGCTCCAGGATGAAGCCCCGTTCAGCCTTGGCGCTGTTATCATTCCAATCTCCGTCCGTGTAAATTTCCAGATAGTTTTCTGTTAAATTATCCCCTGCGTCAGAGTTGCTCGGTTCTCCGCTTCTCCAGCGTGTATAATCCATTTCCTCGCCGGAGGACCAGCTCCAGAGCCCTTCCGTTTTTTCGTCGCTTCCGCCGATCCAGTAGCTGCTGCCGACCGCTTTCTTCAGCAGCAGCTCTATCCGCCTCTGCTCCAGCGGAGTGGTAATTGCGGCAAGGTGTCCGCCCACCGTCTGGCAGAACTGCTCTGCCTTGCTCCAGGTAGTCGCTGTCTCAAACAGATAATACTGGTGATCGCCGTAATCTGCCATCGCCGAAACCTGATTGAGCACCTTTGCGTCAAGAGCAGCGAGCGGCTCGGCTGCTTCCCCGTCCCCGGCGGCCTCAACACTGCCGGCATCCTCGGTGTCCCCGGCGGCCTCTGCCGCCCTTGTCAGTACGTCGTCAGACAGATAGAGATACGCGTCATAGCCCTCCGCCGGGTCGTCGGTAACCACCTTCAGCACACGTTTTCCGGTTACATCCACGGAGAATTCCACCGGATCCGCCGTCCTGTTCAGATCTTCTGCGGAAAACAGCAGCTCATCGTCGCCGTAAATCTCTACCTTCATTGCCACATAGGCTCCTGTGCGTCTTCCGGAAACAAGCTTGCCGGAGAAGGTCGTATATTCGCCGTTCAGGTTCCAGGCAACGTAGCCGTCCTCTCCCGCATCCAGACGCACATATCCGTCATGAAGCATGCCGTAGGCATCCTGCCAGAAGCCCCACGCCTCTTCACAGCTGCCGCTGTCAATCCAAACCAGATCATTCGTTCTTGCTGTCTGTGTCTCTGCCGCTTCCTCTGCCGGATACAGCTTCGCATGTTCAAGCAGCAGCAGGCCCGCATTGGTTTCTCCCTGGTTTGCCGTCACAATCGTCAGTATATCCACGCCGCTCACATCGATGTCCAGCGCCTGGGGAGCCGTCTCCCTGGTAATGGCCCGCTGACGGTAGAGCAGCTTTCCGTCGCCGAATACGGCAAAGTCCATGCTGACTCCGCTGGCCGCTTCACTGTAAACCGCTGTAGTTCCCGTCAGCCTTGCGTATTTTCCGTTTAATTTATGCTTGCTCCAGCCGTTATTCGACGTATCATAGGTCAGCACACCGTAGCAATTCTCACCGTAGTAGGCATCTGCACACCACGCTTTCAGCTCCATATTTCCCTGGTACAGCAGCGTCCCGTTCTCTGCCAGATACTCTTCTGCCGTATCCGTCTCGGCGGCAACCTCCAGAATGAAGCCGATATTTTCCACATCCGCCGTACAATCGTTCCAGCGGCTGCCGTAGGATTTGCTGATAAAGGCGTAATTCTCCTCGCCATTATAGTTATCGGGCTGGCTGCCATCCCAGCCCTCGTATACAAACGGCTCGCCGTTTGCCCACTTCCAGCAGCCTTCCATTTCTTCGTCTGTCGCACCGATCCAGTAGCCGTCCAGCTCGCCCTCCGCAATCAGATCCTGGAGTATGCTCTGCTCCGTCCAGCTGCTCACCGTAACCAGCCAGCCGCCGGCCTGCTCGCACATCTGCACAGCCTTCTGCCAGGTTGTCGGCGCGTCAAACCGGTAGTACCGGTGTCCCTCATACTCGATGATCTTCGCCGCGTTTGCCGCCACCTCGATATCGATCTCCGGGATGGCTGCTGCGCTGACCGCGCCGTCGGCCTCCTGGACTTTCGCCCCGGCTTCTGTCTCGGCCTCGGTTTCTGTCTCAGCCCCGGTTTCTGTTTCCTGTTCAGCGGCTGCTTCTTCGGCCGCCGTCTCCGTCCGTACACAGTCCGAGCCTTCCTCCCGGCTGATCGAGTCCGGGATCTCCGCAAGCGCCTGCTCTACATCGGCCATGGAATAGAAGAAATAGCTCCTCTTTTCTTCACCGACGTTCAGCGTGCCGCCGGCGCTTTCCGTAATATTGGTAAAGTACGAAACCGTGTATACGCTATGGCTGTCCACCGTCTCATTCTGCTGCATTATCGGCAGGGAAACCTCAAAGACCAGCGCTGTCCTGTTAAAGTCTCCGTATGACCTGTCTGCATAGAATTTTACAAGCTTATTCAGCCGGATGGTCATTTCGTTCCAGAGAATCATTCCCTTTCCGCCGCTCAGACTATCCAGCAGGCCGCTCTCCTCATCCATAAGAACCGACGGCAGCTCCTGCTGATTCCGCTCTATGATCTCCTGGAATGCAGTATCGTCAGCGTTCAGGCTGTAATCATACGTATCCAGCCCGTCTATCGTGTAGCTCTTCTGATTATTCGTGATTTTATAGCCGGCTCTCAGTGCAGCCGTATTGTCATACTCCAGCGTAATATCCAGAGTCTCCCCGTTAACCGCATGTATCCTGTCCGGGATTGCATAGAAGGAATCCCGGCTGACAAAAGCGTACAGCGGGCTTTCCTCGTTCAGCGTCCTCTCCACATACACATCCGGGCAGATTCCGGAAAAGCTGACGGTCAGGATATCCATCAGATCAGCTTCCTCAGGCTCGGCCAGGCCTTCGGCGGTTACGGTCATTTCCCCGCTGTTAAACCGCATCCCCAGGTCGCTCAGGTATATCGAACCGTCATACGGGGTAACAGAAAGCTTTATTTCATCTCCGTTCGTCAGACCGGTTTCCTTATCTGCACTGATCTGGACGTTGTACAGCACATCATAGTAAACC
>JAHZHG010000103.1:5723-8400 GCA_019420425.1 Clostridiales bacterium | reverse complement strand
AGAACTTCCGACTTTTAACCTACTGGCTTTCGTGTTCAGCCCCGGCAGCGCAGCCGCTAAGCAGAGCCATACAGAGTATCCGCACGGCTGTTCCGATAAATCCCCAACGCATTGCACGATCACCTCCCTGCGCCCATTGCATTTATCCCTTTACAAGGTAAGTCAGCCAAATGCCGCTGTTCTGCAGCTGTTCTACATGCTTAAGCGTAAATTCCACAGGCGCAGCGGATGTGAGAAACTCGGATTTTTCAAAAACGGTAGGCGTCGAAGGATCGCCGTCTGCGGCCGGAACCAGCAAAAGGCTGAGCTCATCCACAACGCCCTGCTGCATAAACGACCAATTGACGGTCCCTCCGCCGCAGATCAGCATGGTTTCGATCATAAACAGCCGTTTTAGCTTCTCGGCGGCAGCTTTGCAATCCAGGGAAGTGTTCCCTGCAATGATGTAGGAGACGCCCTTTTTCCGAAGATACGCGCGATATGCCGCCGGCGTTTTTTCCGTCAAAATCTCAATGACGTGGGCATCCGGCCTTCCGGGCTTCTGAAAGGTTCCGGATTCCCAGCCAATTTCACCTGCTGTATCCAGAGAAATATAATAAAATCTGAGATCGGTTTCCGCAATATAGTCGCCTTCCGGCACATCCCCACAGGCCGGCTCCAAAACAGGCTTTCTGTACCGGGTAAATTCTTTGATCGTTGTTGTACCGTACAGCCATGCCTCTGCCCGGTATGCAGAGCGAATACGGGCATATTCTTCACTTGCCGATCGGGCTGCCTGCGTTCCCGCAAAAGCTCCGGCTATTTTGCCATCTAGCGCGCTGAGTATATGGCATATGATATAAGGTCTGTCCATCCTGTTCTCCTTTACTCTGCAAACCCATTTTCTGTCAGGTATTCCAAAATCCCCTCGGTATCGGAAGCCGATACAAACAATCCATCGTGGACATTGGCGCCAGCTGCGTTTTCCCGTACAAATTCCATGGAGTTGTCAAACTGCTCTGTATCCATGGAGGCTGACTGGGCGAAAGGATAAAGCTCCACACCGGTCAGATCATAGCTTTCCAGAAAAGTCCCGATAATCATAGGGGCAGTATGCCACCAGATCGGATAGCCGACGAAAACCGTATCATATTCCGATATAGACTCCGGCAGATCAGCAATCTCCGGCCGGGCGTTCTCATCCCGTTCTGCCAGTGCAACGTCCCCACATTCTTCATAGTCCGTCGGATAAGGATTTCGTGGTTCAAGCTCCAGCAGGTCGCCGCCCGTCTGCTCCTGAATGTAGGCTGCCATTTTCTCCGTGTTTCCGGAGGTAGACCAGGAAAAATACACAATCAGCGGTTTGCTCTCTGTGTCTGCCGTTTCCGTGAGTACTGTGGCCTCTGCTGTCTCAGACGGCGCTGTAGTCTCTGCTGCTTCAGACGGCGCTGTGGTTTCTGACGCTTCAGACGGCGCTGTGGTTTCTGACGCTTCAGACGGTGCTGTGGTTTCCGGCGTACTCTGCGCGGGAGTTTCTTCGCTGTCCGGTGTATTCGCGGGCTGTGTGTCTGCAGCGGATGAAGCCGCCGGTTCCGTTTGCGTATTCTGACCGCAGCCGACAAGTGCAAAGGCCAAAACAACAGCCATCAAAAGACTACTTCTTTTTTTCCTCATCATTCATCGTTCCTTTCCGCCTTCTTACAGGCATTCCATCAAAATCTCATATATTTCGTCCCGGTCAAGCTCGCGGGGACCCACTTTAATCATATTGCAGGTATCGGCCACCTGCCGCAGCACCTGGGGCGTGATCTCCACCGTGGATTTCAGCTGGCTCATTTTGGTAGGAAGCCCGCACTCTTTGATGAAGTTTTCCAGGGCCTCTACGCCATCCCCGGCGGTATCCGCGCCAAAAACAACCTTTGCGAACCGGGCAAGCTTCTCTTCTGCATCCGTTAAAATATGGCGGTAATAAGCGGGATGGATCACCGCAAGCCCCTGCCCGTGGTTGCAGTCCGTATAAGCCCCTAACTGATGCTCGATCTGGTGTGCCTGAAAATCCGTCAGACGGCCGCATTTCAAAATGCCGTTTTCCGCCATAGCAGAATCCCACATCAGGTTGCTTCGCGCCTGACGATCATCCATATTCTTCAGCAGGCGGCGCATATTGACAACGATATTTCTCATCACTGCCAGCGCCACATCATCGGATACATTATCTTCATCGGAATTTCCCAGGTCGGTCTCCATCGCATGGCTCAATGTATCAAAGGCTCCGGATAAAACCTGCATCGGCGGTACCGACATGGTATAAGCCGGATCCAGTACGGCAAAGGAAGCTGCGGTTCCAAAAACCGGGCCTTTCCATTTCTTTTCTTCGCAGGTGATGACCGCACCTGCGTTCATTTCCGCGCCGGTACCGGAAGCCGTCACCACCGCTCCCATGGGAATTCCTGCCGTGGGGAACTTTCCTTTGCCATACTCCATGTTCCAGATATCTTCCTCCAGCATAGCCTGTGCCGATATCACTTTACAGCAGTCAATGACGCTGCCGCCGCCCACCGCCAGAATAAAGTCCACCTGGCGTTCACGCGCCAGCGCCGCGCCCTCCTGCACTTTGGTATAAGTGGGATTCGGCATAATGCCGGAAAACTCCACGATTGTTTTCCCCGCCTGGGAAAGCATCGATTTCATTTCGGCA
>JAHZHG010000103.1:3868-5713 GCA_019420425.1 Clostridiales bacterium | reverse complement strand
ATCTGCTACAGCAACCAGATCGTCTTCCTTACCGCCAACCTTGCCAAGCTCTGCGTCAAAAGCCTGCGCCGCGCTTCCTTCCCCAAAATACACCTTTGTCGGATAAGAAAATGTAAATCTGTCCATATGAACATCCTCCTTATTGTTTTCTATTCCAATGCGTTTGTTTGAACCGCTTGTTATAACCGATTATATTTTACGGTTGTTACTATCGGTCAATAGCTTTTTACCTATTTTTGTATATTTTTCGTGTCCACTGGCTTCCACTATTCACAACGGGATGAAGCGATTACTTTTCCATTGCTTCTGATACTTCATCGATGATATTCATCGCGTTCAGGCTGCGGGGATAGCCGATGTAGGGCATACACTGTTCCACTACGCTGTACAGCTTTTCTCTATCATTCCCAACCCCAAAGTTTCCGGCAGTGTGCCCGCGAAGCTGGTTTTCACAGCCGCCCTGGGCCATAAGAAAGCAAAAGGTAATCATTTCCCGTTCCTGATCATTCAGGCCATTCCGTGTATAGTAATCGCCGAAGCAGTTGTCTGCCAGCCAGCGGTTGATATTCCGGCGAAGCACAGGGCCATCGGTCTGCCGTTTTGCCATACCTTCTCCAAACAGCTCCACCTGCTTGGTAAGCCCATCTCCAAATCTGGTTTTTTCGCTTGCCGTGGCCTGGGGCGCAAGAGGCAGTTTAATCCCATGTTGTTCCATGATCTGATTTGCCGCCGCAAGGAAATCATAAACGCGCCCAATTCCCAGATAAGCCGTTGCCTGATAGATGACCTCTTTTATCGCAATGGGATCAATGCCCGCATTGAGCGCTGCATGAAGCATATTCCGAAATTCTCCCATCCCCTGACAGCCAAGCAGTGCGGAAAGGATGCAGAGCATTTGTTCTTTTTCCGTCAATTTGCTTACGCTTACGGTTTCGCTTTGTGAAAAGCCTGCCGCAATCTCCACCCATTCCGGGTCTGTATTTCCCAGACTGCTGCCGGCGCCTTCAAATAATTTTTTTAATCTTTCTGTTGTTTCCCGATTCATCCTGTAACCTCATTCTTTCTTTGCTTTTTGACGATTTGCATTAATGATCTCCCGCAGTGAAATATGCTCGTTCCGGTAACGGGCCTCCGGATTTACTTCCGGGATGGTAAGGCGGATTGCCTTCTGCGGGCAGGCATGGGCGCAGGCCAGACAAGTCTGGCAATTTCCCGGAGTGTATACCGCTTTTCCGGATTCTACCCGGATAGAAGCCGATGGACATACCTTTTCACAGATTCCGCATCCAATACAGCCTTCCGTCACCCGCAAAAGATGCTGCCAGACATCTACAGGCAGCTGGTTCATGCGGTCGAGAAACTGCTGATGGGCGGCGCGGTCCGTATCGGTAACCGCTGAAATCATATTCTTTCGCTCAGCCAGATCCGTGAGAATAGCCGCCATATTTTCTTCGACTTTCTTATCGATTTCCCGCTGCTCATTCATATCAAAGCTCGGCAGCCAGTTATCCGCCATCATAATCACATTGATATAGTTGACTGCAATGCCGCACGCGTCGCAGAGCTGCTTCGCCAGTTCCGCCGCGCCGCCATGGCGGTTGCCATAGGTCAGTATCATATAGAAATAGTCCGTATGAAAAACGGCATTCTTTAAGAAATCTTTGACCATAGCCGGAACCTCATGTCCATAAACAGGAGCCACGATGCCAATGCTGTCTGCAAAATACTCCTGCTTTTTCCTGTGTGCGATCTGCGGAATACTGATTGGTGTTTCTTCGATCTGTTTTGCTATATACAGGCTGTTGCCCGTACCGGTGAAATAAAAAACCATGGGAATTTCCTTTC
>JAHZHG010000103.1:0-3858 GCA_019420425.1 Clostridiales bacterium | reverse complement strand
CTTCCTCTTGCGCCTTTGCTGAAATCATGCTATAATTCGATTGTTGCTTCCGATTGATACTATCGATTATATTCTCCGGTTGTTACAACCGGTCAAGAGATTTTTGAGAAAAATGAAAAAGTTTTGATGAATAACACAGGAGGCATTTTATGTATACGATGATGCAGGTCTGCCGGGAGCTGGATATGACCTACCAGACCTTAAAATACTACTGCAATGAAGGGCTGATTCCCAATGTAAAAAGAGACAGCAACAATCGCCGGATTTTCGATGAAAAAGATGTAAAATGGATCAAGGATCTTACCTGCCTGAAAAAATGCGGCATGAGCATTCTGGAAATGAAAGAATATCTGGATTTATGCCTGCAGGGAGAATCCACAATTCTTCTGCGAAAGGAAATGCTTGCCAAAAAACAGCAGGCGCTCCGCGCTTCGATTCAGGAACTGGAAGACAGCGCAGCTTATATTGACTGGAAGCAAAACTTCTACGACGAAGTGCTTTCCGGTAAACGCCCGTATGTCAGCAACCTGATCCGCGCAGAAGAATAAAGGCCAAAAACCGTGTATCCGTCATGTGCTTTCCCATGGCAGATACACGGTTTCTTTTTCCTCACTATTTTTGACTTTCAAAGTCAGGCGCAAAAGCAAGATATCCCTGCAGGGCTTCTTCCGTAGCAGTATAATATCTCGTATTCTTATCCAGTGCAGAAATTTTCTTCATTTCCCCCTCAGTCAGTGTGAAATCGAAGATATTGATATTTTCCGCAATATGGTTTTCATTTTTAGACCCCGGAATCACAACATTGCCGACCTGCGTATGCCATCTTAAGATAACCTGCGCCGTAGACTTTCCGTACTTTTCAGCCGCCTTTACCAAGACAGGCTCCTTAAGCAGCGCCTGATCTCCATGTCCCAGCGGGAACCACGCCATAACCGCCGTACCATATGCGGCCAGCGCTGCTTTCAGCTCATTCTGAGGATAATAGGGGTGTGCCTCCGCCTGAACAAATGCCGGTTTCACTTCCGTCTGCCCAATCAGTTCCTCGATCTGCTCCTTCGTAAAATTAGAAAGGCCGAGGCTTTTTACCTTTCCTGCTTTGACCGCGCGCTCCATTGCCCGATAAGCGCCGATATAATCGCCCACCGGCTGATGCAGGAACAAAAGGTCAATGTAGTCTGTATCCAGCCGCTTTAAGGTATCGTCAATAGCCTGCCGTGCCTCTGCATATACGCTGGGCCATAGTTTTGTAGACAGATAAATCTCCTCTCTGGGTACGCCGGACCGTTTCATTCCCCGTCCGACTGCCTTTTCGTTCATGTAGGCATTTGCCGTATCGATCAGGCTGTATCCGTTTTTCAGGGCAGCCAAAACAGCATTTTCCGCTTCATCCGGTTGGAGCATAAAGGTTCCGAGACCTGCCAGCGGAATTTTGGTTCCATTGTTCAACTGCAAGTAATCCATTTGGTTTGTCCTCCTTGTTTTTTCCTTGGGAATCACTTCTCTTTGATTTTCTGCTCTGATTCTACCGGACTTTTCAAAAAAAGTACAATATCCATTGCGCAATGTGCTATACTTATCACGTATGCTGAGTGAAAGGAGACCATGCTTTCATGCTAGAAATTTATTTATTGGAACAGCTATCCGCTTTTTATGAATGCGGCACCTTATCCGCTGCCGCAGAACGGCTGAATCTTTCTCAGCCATCCCTTTCCCGCTCTATGCAGAAGCTGGAAGATATTCTCGGCGTAAGGCTGTTTGAACGCCAGAAAAACCGCATCCGGTTAAATCAGACTGGTATTGTTGCGGCAAAACACGCAAAAACAATATTGGAAAATGAAAAAGAAATGGAACGGCACGTCCGTGCCTTCGACCGCAGCCTGCATACCATAACGATTGGAAGCTGCGCGCCGGGGCCGCTGATGAAACTGCTGCCATTGGCAACGGCCAAATACGCAAACATGACCATATCCTCCGCAGTGGATGACGAAGAAAGACTCCTGTCCGGCCTTAAAAATTCCGAGTACAGTATGGTCATCCTGAACCATCCATTAGAAAATGAAGGGTACTTCTGTCAAAAATATCTTACGGAACAGCTATATCTCTCCGTTACTTCGTTTCACCCTGCTTCCACCTATCCCCAGATTTCTTTTGCGGAAATGGACGGACAACATTTTATTATGTATGCACACGTTGGTTTCTGGGAAAAAATTGTCCGTGATAAAATGCCCCACTCCAAGTTTTTTCTGCAGGCAGACATGGACGCGGTTGGCGAATTGACCCGCTATTCTGATCTTCCGTCTTTCGTCAGCGATATTACGATGGAAACATCCGGATCCCTTCATCCCAACCGGATTGCCATTCCCTTCAGCGATCCTGAAAGCTTTGCCGCGTATTATCTGGTCTGCAATAAAGAGAATGAAAAAAATTGGAAGTTTCTGTTTCCCGCAGGATAAGCTTCTCCAGATAAGCGGTTTTCTGTACGGCGAAGCCCCTATTGTTCAGGGCAGCTCTGCTTTGCCGTAGCTCGTTTCATCCATTCCAGACTGCCGAGAATGGTAAGGCCAATCAGAAATGCAACTATGTGAAAGGACGAAAAATCAAGAGGCGGTTTTGGCGTGTCAAGCGTTGTCGGCCCCATAAGGATTGCATACAATGATCCCGCCATCAGGCCAAGGATCAAATAAATCATCTGCGAGCGGAATCTGCGAAGCGCCTTGCGGATGAACTTAGCGGCAAAAACAACGCCAATCACGACGCCCGCGGCAATGGCCAGAATGCCTGGCAAATACTGCATATGTAAGTGCAGTATTTCTTTGACCGCGTTGATTAACGGAACATAGATGCCTAAAATTAAAAGGAGTGTGGAGCCGGAGATACCGGGGAGCAGCATAGCAGAAATGGCAAGCATACCGGAAATAAACAAATATCCATATTGAAAAACGCTCAGGCTTTGGAAATTGATTTCACCGATCCCGGCAGAATTTGTCCGGAGCGCAGTGAGCAAAATGACAAGCGCCGCGCCAAGGAGGGCAAAAATCAGGTTTTGGCCGTTTCCTTTCAGATCGTCTCTTTCTTCATAAATAATGAACGGGATTGCAAAGACAGTAAGGCCCAAAAACAGCGAACTCATAAAATATATATTTTTCTCAAATACATGGGAAAGGAGCAATACGGAAGCTCCCATTCCCGCGCTCCATCCAACGGCAAATTTTGCAAGGTAACGGATTGCCTCTTTTCGTAAAGCCTTATCTTTTCCCAATAGTCCGTGCAGTGCATTTAGGAAATGCTCATAATAGCCCATAATAAAGGCGATTGTCCCGCCTGACACACCAGGCACACTGTCCGCCAGAGCCATAGACAAGCCATGTATCATCGTCATCATCATTATTCTTATCCCATTCCTTTCTTTTTCCCCAGGCATCTGATTTTTCTGGTAACGGTCTGCATGGGCTTTCTGTTTAGCATCAGAAGCAGCAGACACGCCGCCCGAACTGCGGGCCGCATAGGGGAAGTGCACACCGCATAAATCATCTTTGCGGTTAACAGTAAACAGTTATATAGCAAACAGCCGGTATCCAAACCATCCCGCCATAATGCCAATCAAGGCCCCCGCCAGAACATCCGACGGATAATGCACATAAAGATACAGCCGCGAAAAAGCAATCAGCGCCGCCAGAATAAGGGCCACACGCCACAGCCTGTTCCTGCTGAAATACAGTGCGGATACCGCTGCGAAGGAAGCGCCTGTATGCCCCGATGGAAAAGAAAAATCCGTAGGATGCGCAATCAGAAGCTGTACCGCTGCATTTACCTCGCAGGGACGAATACGGCCGATCAACGGTTTCAAAATCACGTTGC
>JAHZHG010000102.1 GCA_019420425.1 Clostridiales bacterium | reverse complement strand
GACGCTGAAATGCATTGTTTTCATATTCAATGGATGCCTTTAACCAGTTCTCACTGTCCAGATACATGACAATGCCGCACTGATCAAACCTCCTCTTGCTGGCAAACTCTGTTTTCACCACAAAGGAAAAAAATTTCTCCTCTGTGAACAGCTGCAAGACAGGCGCATTATCGTTCCGGAAACCGTAATATGTTCTCTGCCACAAATCTGTGCCCGGCTCTGTAACTATGGTAATCCGGTTATCCGCAATGCAATACCTTTCCGGCTCCCTGAGCCACTGCAAATCAGCGGTATTCAGCTTCATCTTGCCCTCCCTTCTCCGTATAAAACCGCCATGCATTCATACGGCGCAAGCGCCATGGAATCCTGCACCCTATCCCGGTCATAATTGGAGATCAATACTTCCCCGCTTCTGCCCTTGAGCTCCTCCGGAAGCGCATAGGCCAGCTTTTCCTCGGTAAAGCTGCAGACCACCAGAAGCTTCTGCTCCCCATAAGTCCGCAGATAAGCGTATATCTCCTCACTGTCCGGCAACAGTAATTCATAATCCCCGTATACAAGGATATCGTACTGTTTGCGGAGGGCAATCAGCTTCTGATAGTAGTGAAATACGGAATCCGGACGCGCCAGCTGCTCCTTCGCGTTAATCTCCTCATAATTCGGATTCACCGCTATCCACGGCATCCCTGCCGTGAACCCGGCCTGCTTGCCGTCGTCCCACTGCATAGGAGTCCGTGCGTTGTCTCTTCCCTTGTAGCTGATATAATCGAACATTTCCTCCGGGGAGAAAATCCCTTTTTCTGTAAATTCATGATACGCATTGATGCTCTCAATATCCCGGAACTCATCCAGGGAAGTAAACGGATAATTGGTCATTCCCAGCTCCTCACCCTGGAAGATATACGGCGTTCCCTGGAGCATATGCAGGCACGTTCCCAGCATTTTTGCGGATATCTCGCGGTATTTCGGGCTGTCATTTCCCAGGCGGGAAACAATTCTGGGCTGGTCGTGGTTGCACCAGTACAGGCTGTTCCATGCCGCTCCCGCAAGCTCTGTCTGCCATTTGCTCATCACCGCCTTTAGCTCGGACAGCTTTATCTTTTTATGGTTCCACTTGCAGGTTTCTCCGCCGTCCAGATCCATATGCTCAAACTGAAATACCATATTCAGCTCCTCACCTGAGGATGCGGCATACTTTTTTGCCTCCTCAACGGTGACTCCGGCGCATTCTCCCACGGTGAGCAGGTCATATTTGGATAAAACCTTCCGGTTCATCTCCTGTAAAAATTCATGCACCCGCGGCCCGTTGGCGCAGTACGGTTCAAAGGCTCCATAGCCGCTTTTCCCCACCGGTCCGTCGGGAAATCCGGGAACCTTTGATATCAGGCTGATTACATCCATCCGGAAGCCGTCGATCCCTTTTTCGCACCACCAGGTCATCATATCAAATACGTTTTTCCTTACTTCCTCATTTTCCCAGTTAAGATCCGGCTGCTTCGGGGAAAACAGGTGCAGATAATACTGATCTGTTGCTTCGTCATACTTCCATGCCGATCCGCCGAAGCATGATCCCCAGTTATTCGGTTCCTTTCCCTCCCTGCCGTCTCTCCATATGTAAAAGTCGCGGTATGCATTATCCCTGGACTTCCGGCTTTCCACAAACCAGGCATGTTCATCGGAGGTATGATTAACCACCAGATCCATCATAATCTTAATTCCCAGCGCGTGGGCTTCTTCAAGCATCCGGTCGAAGTCCTCCATTGTCCCGAATTCCTTCATAATTGCCCGGTAATCGCTGATATCATATCCCATGTCGTCATTCGGCGACTGGTAAACCGGACTCAGCCAGATAACATCGATACCCAGCTCCTTCAAATACCACAATTTTGACCGTATTCCGTTAATATCTCCGATTCCATCCCCATTACTGTCGCAGAAGCTCCGCGGATAGATCTGATATACGACACTGCTTTTCCAATTTTTGCGCACTCCATTACCGTTTTCCATCGTTTTTACCTCGTTCTTGTTTTTCTCTGTGTTTTTTAGTATAGTGTAGAAAAGCAGCTGATGCTTGCATAATCTTACCGAATAATAACACAATTTTACGATTCAGGAGCTGATACACATGATTCCTTCCTACCACGAAAATCACACCCATGGCACCCCGGTTTTTCCCTTACAGGTATATTCCCAGCATGATAAAGACGGGTTTTACTTTGTATCCCAGCACTGGCACGAGGAGCTGGAATGGCTCTACGTAGAATACGGCGTTCTTCATCTAACCATACACGGCAAAACCATTACGCTGAATCCCGGTGAATTCTGCTTTATTAATTCCGGAGAGCTGCATGAAATTAAGTCCGTCGGGGAATCGCTGCATCATGCCATTGTGTTTAACCCTGCCTTTCTGGATTTTACCTTGTATGATACCTGCCAGCACAGGTTCATCCGCCCCGTTACCGGCGGCAGGCTGATCTTTCCCACCTCTTCCTCTGTATTTTCCGCAGAGGAGCGCGCAAAAATCCTCTGCCACATACAGGAAATCACAAAGCTCTACCATACGCCCTCCGTCTGCGCTCCTTTAAGCATCAAGCTTCATATTCTGCATATACTGGAGCTGCTTTTCCAGAAAGGCCGGTTTTTAGAAAATACGGTGTCCTCAAAAGAAGAAAATTCGATAAACAAGCTAAAAAAGGTAATCGAATACATCCATCAAAATTATGCCGACTCCCTGTCCCTGCAGACCTTATCCGGAATATGCTTTATGAGCCCCAACTATTTCTGCCATTATTTCAAACAGGAAATCGGAAAACCGCCGATTGCGTTCATCAATGAATACCGGATTCAAAAGGCCTGCCAGCTCCTTACCGAGTCGGAGCTGCCGGTTTCTCAGATTGCGCTTTCCGTCGGATTCGATAACTTCAGTTACTTTATCCGAAAATTCCGGGAATACAAAGGGGTAACGCCAAACCAATACCGCTCGCTCTGCCTTAACCGGCCTTAGGCTGCCAATTATTATCATTATTCCACCTTCATCATCCGGTAGCCCACACCAATGTGGGTCTGGATATACTGCGGCGAATCTGGTGTTGGCTCCAGTTTTTTTCTCAGCGTTGCCATAAAGACGCGGAGGGAAGCAATATCATTATCCCAGCTCCGCCCCCAAATATTTTGTGTAATGAAGGTGTGCGTCAGCACTTTTCCTACATTCTTGGACAGCAGGCACAGCAGCTTATACTCAATCGGTGTCAGATGCAGCTCCTGTCCATCCAGATATGCGCAGCCTCCGGCATAATCCACCTTCAGCTTCCCGTTCATCATAACCGAACTGGCAGCCAGCATTTCTGCTGTCATGTATGACAGCCTTCTCTGGGTGACCCGAAGCCGCGCCAGAAGCTCCTCTACAGAAAAAGGCTTGGTCAGGTAATCGTCAGCCCCTGCATCCAGAGCTTCAATTTTATCATTATCCTCACTGCGGGCGCTGATAACGATAATCGGCAGATTCGACCACGAACGGATATTCTGGATTACCTGTACGCCGTCCATATCCGGCAGTCCAAGGTCAAGCAGTATGATATCCGGATTATGGGAGGAAGCTTCCAGAACGGCAGTTTCACCATTAACCGCGACCAGATAGCGATAATCATTGGTTTTTAATGTAGTGGTAATCAGGTTGCGTACCGGAGGGTCATCCTCCACAACCAATATTAACGGTTTATTCATGCAGTTCAACCTCCCCTACCGGTAATGTAAAGGTAAAGACGGTTCCTTTCGGGTCATGATCGGTCACCCAGATGGTTCCCCCGTGAGCAGCGACAATGGATTTGCACAGAGAAAGGCCCAAGCCGAGGCTTCTTCTGCTGTCTGCAATATTGTTGGCTGCGCTATAAAACATATCAAAAATATGCGGCTTTTGGTCATCCGGAATGCCCGGGCCATCGTCAGAAACAGAAACCACGACCTGGTGTGCCTCTTTGTTTTTCTCGGTGTGAACCTCAATCACCGACCCGGCCGGCGTATACTTGATGGCGTTATCCAGCAAATTGATGATAACCTGGACAATCAGTTTAGCATCAATGCTTGCAAGAATCAACTCCTCAGAGGAACTGACATGAATGGTATGTTCCTTACTTTTGCGATTAATATGCCGCAGAGCCTCTGCGACCACCTCGTCCATCAGCTCGACCGACTGCGTCAGATGAACCTGTCCGCCCTCGATTCTCGTAATCGCCAGCAAATTCTCTACCAGATTGATCAGCCACATGGAATCGTCATAAATATCGGTAAACGTCCGTTTTCTCGTTTCATCATCCATTTTCTCATAGTTGGCCAGCAGGTTGTCGGCGTTTCCGGAAATGGAGGTAAGCGGGGTACGCAGATCGTGGGAAATGGCGCGGAGAAGGTTCGCGCGAAGCTGCTCATTTCTGGCCATAATGGCGGCTTCTTCTTTTTCGCGGGCATTTTTGATATTTTCTAATGCCAGAGCACATTCACCGAGAATCGACAGCAGGACGCTGTTTTCAAACGAGTCCAGGGGGATATCATTCATTGCGACGCCCACAACGCCGTAAACCTGTTGATTGACCCGGATTGCCAAATACAGGCATTTGGCGCTGGCTAAGGTGTCGGTGGTGGCTCCGGCGTGCTTGTTATTCCGCAGTACCCATGCCGCAACCGCTTTCTCATTTTCAGAGACCAGGTTGCTTCCGTCGCTGTCAGGCGTCCGAAAAATGCTGGGAGAATCAAGCTCCTGCCCATTTGCCAGGTAAACCACAATGTCTTTCTGGAGCAATTTCAGGAGCTGTCCCGCAGCCGCTTTTACCACTGCCTGCTCCTCCGTTTCCCGTTGGAGAAGCTGATTCGTTTCAAACAAAATCTTCGTCCGGTAGGCCGCATTGGCAGATTGCTTCGCATTATTTTTCAGCCGTGTGGCAAGCGACCCGGTCAATAGCGCCACCATGAACATGATGGGGAAAGTCACCAGATAGTTCGGATTGCTGAAGCGAAAGGTAAAGCGCGGAACGGTAAAGAAAAAGTTAAACACCATCACGCTTACGATAGACGCCGCGGCCCCGCAAAAGCGGTTCGTTGTGATGACGGAGATGACTAACACTCCAAAAATATATACGGACACGATGTTGGCCTCGGAAAAGCCCATCGTGTAAAACGCATATCCAACTAAAGTGGAAACCAGCAGGACGAGAATACTCTTTGCCAAATCGCGAATCGGCACAGCGGTTACCGAAAACCGTTTAGCCGTATGCTTCTGGCAGGCGCCTCCGGAACTTGCATCCGGGATTACATGAATATCCAGGTTGGGGGCGCTGGCAATCAGGCGTTCCGTCAGTGTCGGCTTGCTGAACATGCTTTTTCTCGTAGCTGTGCTCCGCCCGATCACAATTTTAGAGACTCCGGAAAGCCTTGCAAATTCCGCAATCTGATAGGAGACATCCTCGCCGTAGACCGTTTCTATATGTGCGCCAAGCTGCCCGGCCAGCCGGGTATTATCCCGCAGCCGCTTCTTGTCCTCTTCGCTCATTTCGGCAGTGGCCGCCGTTTCCACGAAAAGAGCGGTAAAGCTCCCGCGAAACGCCCGCGCCATTCGCGCAGCGGTGCGAATAATCTTCGCGTTGGATGGAGAGGACGAGAGACACACCAGAATATGCTCATCGGTGTGGTAATCGCCCCGGCTCTGGATTCTGGCGCTCTCCGTCAGCAGGTTGACCCGATCCGCACAGCGGCGCAGGGCAATCTCCCGCAAAGCGGTTAGATTTTCAACGGTGAAAAAATTGACAGCCGCCCGTTCCGCCTGATCTTCCTGATAGATATTTCCGCTTGCCATGCGCTCCAGCAGCTCAGTCGGTTCGATATCCACCAGCTCTACCTGATCCGCCTGGTCAAATACAGAATCCGGAATACGCTCCCGCACCAAAACGCCGGTAATGGAAGCAACCGTATCATTCAGGCTCTCAATATGCTGGACATTGACCGTGGTATACACATCGATCCCGGCGTTCAGAAGCTCCTGCACATCCTGATAGCGCTTGGTATGGCGGCTGCCCTCCGCATTGGTATGGGCCAGTTCATCTACCAGGATCAGTTGTGGTTTCCGCTTCAGCGCACGGTCAATATCGAACTCCCGGAGGATCATCTCCCCATAAGGCACCTGCTTTGCCGGAAGCTGCTCGATTCCACTCAGCAGAGCCGATGTCTGCGGCCTGGAATGAGGTTCTATATATCCGGCAACTACCTCGGTTCCATGCGCTTTCGCCTGATGCGCCGCCTGCAGCATGGCATAAGTTTTTCCTACGCCGGCGGCATAGCCAAAAAAGATCTTCAGCTTTCCCCTTTTTTCATTTTCTGTATCATTTTGGATTGCTCTTAACAGTTGATCCGGATTTTGTCTTGGTATTTCCATTTGCGTTCCTCCTTGCCTTCATATTATACCACCCTATGCCGGCAATTCCTATTTTCCCCGTGCAGGCACAGCCAAATGGGCTTCCGGGCATTTGATCAGACAACTGATGAAAGTAGATGCAGCTTCACCCATCCATAACGCCTTCTGAATGATGTGCCCATCTGCAATCGGTTCAATGGGCAGTCCGCCATATTTCATCATAACAGGCGTGTAATTCAGAGAAACCATCTTGGAATTATAATGCACATGAGCGGGAATTTCAGCATTTTCCGGCAAAAAAATGACGTCAAATTTGCCAGCGGAGAGACCTTTCAGCAATTTTTCCTCGGATCCGCAAAAAATGCGAACCTCCATATCCGGGTACAGCTTGGAATATTGCTCAAGGACATTGGTAATGCTGTCTGCAGCCATTGGATTGCAAAACCCCAGACGCAGGGCATTCCCGCCGGATGAACGCTGCAATTCCTGCATATGCCGGTTCGATTCAAGAAAGCAATCCAGCTTTTTCATCATAACCCAGCCAAAGGCAAACATTACTGCCACCGCCGCAAGCAATAGCACATCCTGCATCGTCTCACCTCCCAGTCGTAAATGAGGCTCTTCAAATACGAAAGCATTTCTGAATATCTCTGTTTCGGCCAAGTACCAGCATCGTACTCTTAGCTTCCAGCACCATATCCGGAGTAATCGAAAGCTCCAGCTTTCCGTTTTTTTTGCTTCCCATAATGTTAATGTTGTATTTCTTTCGAATATCAATCTGCCCAATGGTCCGGCCTGCCCAATCTTCCGGAACCGGTATTTCAAAGATCGCGTGTTCCTCGTCCAGCTCGATGTAATCCAAAATGTGGTCGGCGCTGTAACGGATGGCTGTCCATTTGGCAAGCTGCTTTTCCGGGTAGACCACCTCGTCTGCACCGTTGCGCAGAAGAAACTTTGCCTGCACATCCCTGGCCGCCCTGGATACCACCAGCTTTGCGCCAAGCTCTTTGAGCAGAGAAGTGGTTTCCAGAGAGCTTTGGAAATCGTTTCCAATGGCCACAATGCAGACGTCGTAATTTCTGATTCCCAGAGATTCCAGAAAATCGGCGTTTGTGCTGTCTCCGATCTGCGCATTTGTTACATAGGGCAGTACCGCATCTACCCGCTCCTCCACATGGTCTACCGCCATAACCTGATGCTTCAGCTCATTCAAGTGCATGGCAATATGTCGGCCAAATCGTCCCAGCCCAATTAAAAGTATCGCTTTCATCGTATTGTTACCTCCTTCTCCTTTATCCAACCGTTATTTTTTCCAGCGGAAGCTTTGCCACTTGCTTTTGTGTGCCGGACAATGCGGCAAAAATCAGAGTCAGTCCCCCGACCCTGCCAAAGAACATGAGCAGAATCAGAATTGTCCTAGACAATATGCCCAGACCGGGGGTAATTCCCAGAGATAAGCCAACTGTGCCTACCGCAGAGGCGGCTTCAAACAGGCTGGTAAGTATAGGAAGTCCCTCCGCCATACTGATCGCCAGTCCGCCAAAGAAGAACAACGCAATGTATAAAAACCCAATCGTGGCAGCATTTTTGACCACATCATCCTCAATTCTTCGCCCCCAAAAATGCGTATGCTCTTTTCTGCGGAAGGTGGATAGCGACGTGGCAAACAGCACCGCAAGGGTAGTGGTTTTCATGCCGCCTGCGGTAGAGCCCGGGCTTCCGCCAATCAGCATAAGCAGGAGGATGATGGATTGCCCCGATTCCCGCAGGGAAGTCAAATCTACCGTATTAAAACCTGCCGTTCGCGGGGTTGCAGACTGAAAAAGGGAGCATAGGATACGCTTACCCGGCTCCAACGCGGCAAATTCAAAAAAGAAAAAGTAAGCTGCCGGAACAGCCAGTAAAACGGATGTTGTGCAGAGAATCACCTTGCTTTGCATCCGGTACTTGTGCCAGTGCAGCCGGTTAACCCGAAGATCGTCCCAGGTCAGAAAGCCGATACCGCCAATTACAATCAACGATATCGTGGTCAGATTAATGACCGGATCCGAAGCATAGCCGGTCAAAGAAGAAAAGGCCCCCGTTGTCCC
>JAHZHG010000101.1 GCA_019420425.1 Clostridiales bacterium | reverse complement strand
CGGCTGCAGCTCCACCGTCCTGCCGGAGTTTTTGCGGTAATCCTCCACGGTATACAGATACAGGTACGTATCGTTTTCACTGTACGTCTCCGGAACCAGATATTCTCCATCGTTCACCGTCGTACTGAGGGTGACGTAGTCGTACTCCACCCGCTCAACCGGCGCCGCCCCGCAGGCGTTCAGCGCCGCTGCTATCCACTCCTTGGCCTGCCGCTCTTTCTCTTCATCATTTTCATACAGCTCAATATTGACCTGATAAGGATGCAGCTCCTCAATCTGCTCCCGGGTTCCGATATATACAGACACCGTAGTGGACACCACCAGCAGTACGCCGGTGGAGAGAATACAGATATTGGCCAGCCCCACCGCATTCTGCTTCATCCGGTAGATCATTCCCGAAACGGAAACAAAGTGCTTTGGTTTATAATAAAACGACTTACATTTGCGCATGGCCTTCAGCACCGTCACGCTGCCCGCCGTAAACAGGCAGTACGTTCCGATCATGACCAGAATTACCGCGACAAACAGCAGGAGCAGGGCCATCATTGGATTTTCAATGGTCACCGCCAGATAGTAGCCGGCCCCCAGGGTCAGCAGTCCGATCAGTGTCAGCAGCCATTTGGATTTCGGCTCCTTCTCTCCGTGCTTTTCTCCGTTAATCAGCTCCGCAGACTTTACCAGCTGAATCTGTCTCAGGCTGTTTAAAAATGTGCCGGCAAAAATAATGCCAAACAGCGCCAGCGTACTTAAAACCGCGGAAGGGGGGATTTCAAAGCCCAGCACAATCTGTGCGTTCAGCATACGCAGCACCAGCATAAAGGCCAGCTTGCCAAACAGGATGCCGCCGGTCAGGCCCAGAACCAGGGCAAATACCGCTGTGTATATGGTCTCCCAGAACAGAATCCGGCTGACGTGGCGGCGTTCCATTCCCAGAATCCGGTAAAGGCCAAACTCCTTTTTTCTCCTTTTGATCAAAAAGCTGTGGGTATAGAACAGAAATATGATGGAAAAAATTCCCACAACAATCATGCCCAGCATCATAATCGAGCAGATATACATTCCGCCGCGCACCTCAGCCAGCCTGCTGTTTCCGGAAAGAGAGGCCATCATGTAAAACACAATTACCGTACAGATGCAGGTAAGCAGGTAGGGCAGATACGTCTGACGGTTTTTCTTTAAATTGCCTCCGGCCAGCTTCGCATAGAAAAAGTTACCGCCCATACTGCTCACCACCTGTCGCAATTACGGTCAGTGTATCGGAAATCTTCTGATACAACTCATCCTTCGTGCAGTTTCCCCGGTACAGCTGATGGAATACCTCCCCGTCCTTGATGAACAGCACCCGGTTTGCATGGCTGGCCGCCTTGATGCTGTGGGTAACCATCAGAATGGTCTGCCCCTCACGGTTGATTTCTTCAAACAGGCCCAGGAGGGCATCTGCTGCCCGTGAGTCCAGAGCCCCCGTCGGCTCATCCGCCAGCACCAGGCTCGGCCTGGTAATCAAAGCCCTGGCCGCCGCCGCCCTCTGCTTCTGTCCGCCTGACACCTCGTAGGGGAACTTAGACAGAATATCGGAAATTCCCAGCCGGGCCGCTGTTTTCTCCAGACGCTTTTCCATGTCCTCCGCCGGAGGCCGTGAGAGTACCAGGGGGAGCAGGATATTGTCTTTTATGGAAAAGGTATCCAGCAAATTAAATTCCTGGAACACAAAGCCCAGATTTTCCCGGCGGAAAACCGCCTGCTCCCGCTCAGGGATGCTTCCCAGGGCCCGTTTATTCAGAAAAATCTCTCCGCTGGTGGGCTTATCCAGAGAAGCCAGCAGATTGAGCAGCGTAGTCTTTCCCGAACCGGACTCGCCCATGATCGCCACGTATTCTCCATTTTCCACGGAAAAAGACAGATCAGACAGCGCCTGTACCTTGACTCCGCCGAAGCGGGTTATATATACTTTTTTCAGATTGTGTACTTCCAATAATGACATCATAAACCTCCTCAAGCTTCATCTTCCTGCGCGCCAGGTTTTTCAGCTGTCTTTACTATACCAGAAAAAAGGAACGGGCGCCATAGCCCTGACTTACACCTATCCGCGGCAAGCTTACTTTTTTGTAAGGAAACACACTATGTGTTCATTTTCATTTCTTATTATATATGTAAAATAAAATGTTGCTATTCTGATTAAGATGTGGTATACTACATGCATATTCTTCTCATGTAACAGCATTTAAAAATTTAGTAGACTCTACCTCTGGGCTATGGTACAATATTTTTGCTAAAGGAGCGTGAAAGCATGACCATTGATGGCAAGTTAGACTTGATTTTATCCGGAATGACGGATATGAAAAAAGATATCGCCGATTTAAGGGCTGACACAGATGACCTGAGAGCAGATATGTCGGCTGTTAAAGCGGATGTTGCCGGACTGAAAACAGATATGTCGGCTGTTAAAACGGATGTTGCCGGGCTGAAAGTGAACGTTTCCAGGCTGGAAGCAGATATATCGGCTGTTAAAGTGGATGTTGCCGGGCTGAAAACAGATATGTCGGCTGTTAAAGTGGATGTTGCCGGGCTGAAAACAGATATGTCGGCTGTTAAAACGGATGTTGCCGGGCTGAAAGTGAACGTTTCCAGGCTGGAAGCAGATATGTCGGCTGTTAAAGCGGATGTTGCTGAATTGAAAGCGGATGTCTCCGAAGTTAAATCAACCGTTAGTAAAAACTACGATAAAACGCTTGAATTCTACGCAGTACAGCAGGAACATAATACAGAAGTTCTTGACGCACTGGCTCTCCTTTCCGGGAAGCTGGAAATCTATGCGGACCAGACGGCCCGCAATACCCTTGCACTGAAAAGATACAGATAACATACAATAAACGTACCTCCCAGAGTGTAAAGCCTGATGAGTTCTTCTTACTGCTTACACTCTTTTTTATTGGGAAGGGGATCTCCAACACTTTTCGGATTCGGTCGGGTCTAATATTTCCCCAGCAGTTTTTTCACCTCTCCCAGCCCCGCCTCCTCGGAGAGCCGCCTCACCAGGTCAGAGCCGATGCAGCAGACGGTTTCTTCGTGGAGAAAGTCTGTGATATCCGCGTCAAAAAGAATATTTGCCTGGGCGTCAAACTCATCGTCGCCGTCCCAGAATACAACCGTCACCGGTACGCAGGAAAATGCATTGATCTCGTAGCCCACATCCCCCTGGGGGATCGGCCTTCCCTTCAGGGCTTCGCAGGCCTTTTTCAGCAAATCCGCATGGCCATCAAAGGTTCTGGCCAGCGGGGCGATTACTGTTCGGCGGAAAGCCGGATCAAAGGGGGAGGCTCGTTTCACCAGCCGGAAGGGGACAAACTCCCCCTTCACTTTAGCCCCCGGCTTGGAATAATAGAACAGATGGTAAATGCTCATCAGCGTATTGAACCCCAGCCGGCGTTCCGGATCACGCTCCAGAGTGACCATCCCGCTTTTGCGGTCCAGCCGGTATTTTTCCGCAAAATAGGTGATATACATCGCATCCTCACTGCTCTCCAGTCCAAAACGGCGGATCAGCTCCTCATGATCCATCTTCTGAAAAATTTTCCGCCAGTTTTCGCGGACCAGCTCGTAATGATCCGTGATTTCCCCCTCCTGTCGGGTAATATAGGTCTTTTCCATCCTCTCTCCTCCTTCCGATTAGTCTTCGGTCAGTACGGCCAGAAACCGCTCCCCATACTTTTGATACTTCATTTCTCCCACGCCGGATACCTGCAGCATATCTTCCCGGGTATGGGGCTTTAGCATACACATCTGTACCAGCGTCTTATCCGAAAAGACAATATAGGGCGGCACCTTTTCCTCCCGGGCAATTTCCATACGCAGGGTGCGCAGCCGCTCAAACAGCCCTCTGTCCATATCCTCCCGGGAAAACCCGGCGCGCTTCTCTTTCTTTTCCTTTTCCGCCTTCGGACGCTCCTTTGCCACCTTCATAAGGATTCGCTCACCGTCCAGAATCCGCCGGGAGCTTTCCGTCAGCCGTACCACCGGATACTGATCCTCGGTCACCTCCAGATACCCGTGAATCACCAGGTGGTTCAGCACCTGGCGCAGCTGATAAACCGGAGTCTCCGCGCAGGCACCGTACCAGGGATTTTCATTCAGGCGCCCCTTCTGGATCTTTGCACTTTTACTCCCATGGATAATGTCGGTAATCACTGTCATCCCGTAGGCCCAGCGGCTTTCCTTCACACAGCCTACAAAGCTTTTTGCTATATCGCTCACGTCCCTTTCCTCAAACTGGGTGAGGCAGTTGGAACAGTTTCCGCAGTAATTGGATCCGTATTCTCCAAAGTATCGGAGAATGTAATCGCGCAGGCATTCATTGGTAAAGCAGTAAAAGGTCATCTTTTTCAGCCTTTCCCTCTCCCGCTCCCGAATCAGCTCAGCCGTCTCCTCATCCGCTCCCTCCGGCGGCTCCATCCGGTCGATGAAAAACTGATTTGTCACTACGTCCTGCCCGGAATATAAAAGGATGCACTCTGAAGGCAGTCCGTCACGGCCGGCCCTGCCGGCCTCCTGATAATAGCTCTCGATATTCTTCGGCATCCCATAATGGATCACATAGCGCACGTTGGATTTATCGATTCCCATACCGAAGGCATTTGTCGCTACCATAATCTGCTTCCGGTCGTAAAGAAAATCCTCCTGGTTGTGCTGCCGTTCCCCGTCGCTCAGACCGGCGTGGTATCTGGTGGCCGAATAGCCCTCCCTGACCAGCTGAACACAGACCTCCTCCACACTTTTCCGCGTCAGGCAGTAGATTATTCCGCATTCCCCCGGATGGGCCCTGAGTACCTCCAGAGCAGCCTTCCATCGGTTTCCGGGCTGCTGTACAATAAACTTCAGATTTTTCCGGTCAAAGCCTGTCGTTACCTGAACCGGCTTCTGCAGATCCAGAAGGGCCAAAATATCCTCCTTTACCTCAGCCGTTGCCGTGGCGGTAAAGGCACTGACAATAGGACGTTTTTCCAGGAAATGAATAAAATTCTGAATTTTCAAATAGCTTGGCCGGAAATCCTGGCCCCACTGGGAAATACAGTGGGCCTCATCCACGCTCACCATGGATATTTCCAGTTCTCCTGCCGCCGCCAAAAAGGCCTCGGAGAGCAGGCGCTCCGGAGCCACATAAATAATCTTGTACCGTCCCTGCCGCATGTTGCGCACAGCCGCCTGGTATTGCCCGGGGGTGAGGGAGCTGTTCAGATAAGCTGCATGGATTCCCGCCTGATTCAGCGTGGTGACCTGATCCTTCATCAGAGAGATCAGCGGAGAAATGACCAGGGTAATCCCCGGCAGCAGAAGAGCGGGAATTTGGTAGCACAGGGATTTTCCTGCGCCGGTAGGCATGATCCCCAGCACGTCTCTTCCGTCCAGAATCCCGTCCACCAAAACCTCCTGCCCCTCACGGAAGGCATCGTAGCCAAAGTATTTTTTTAACGCTTCATATTTTGTCATAGATCACGTTCATTTCCTTTTCTGCCCATATACATATCGCTTCCCCAATTATATTTGTACCTCGGTGTATTTTGATTATATCACATCTTTTGCATTGGTTACACCTGTTTTTCAAAAAACAGATGCAGCAGCTCCGTCTTTTTCATTGAACCCTGAACAAAGGAAGGTTTTCTTTATCGGTTATTGCTTTGCTGTAAAAGCCCAGAAAGTCCTTTTTCTCCCAGCCTCTCCCCAGCCAGAATTGCTTTCCCTGTTCATTGGTCTCCATTACATTCAGACAAACCCGGGTAATCCCTTCTTCCTTCAGGGCGTCCACCGCCCTTTCCACCAGCGCGGAAGCAATCCCCCGTTTTCTGTACTCCGGTAAAACCACCGTATGGTAAATATATCCGCGTCTCCCATCATGCCCGCATAAAATAGCTCCCGCCAGCCGCCCGTCCTCATATGCGGCAAAGCTAGTTTTCGGATTTCTCTTCAAAAAAGCGGCGATTCCTTCTTCCGAATCATCCAGACTGCGCAGGCCCATGTTCGGCGTCTCCTTCCACAGGTTAAAAAGCTCCCGGTAGTCATCTATTGACATTACTTTTATCATGTCCCCGTCCTCCGAAATTTCTGTTTTTCTCATTCTATCATAATTTCGGAAGCATGGAGCAGCCTTCTTCATAAAATCGGCATCATCTTGTTTTTGTATTCCTTTTTCAGACAATATACCGCAAATGCAAACGCGCAGGCCTCGGAAGTCCAGAAGGCAAACCCCACCATATTCCTTCCGCCCAGGGTTCCGAAAAGAAGGACGCAGGGAAGCAGAATCACCAGCTTAGGGACGGGCATAACGCCCATTTTGTTTTCTTTTTCCATCCGTTTTCTCCTTTTCTCCAAATCGGTTTTCCCGCCGCACAAAAAGAAAAGCGCGAATCAAAATAAAACGCCTGTGACGCTTTTCTCTTGATTACACGCTTTTGCCGGATTTACATCAGTTATATCCTTATTCTGTTTTATGCTGCCTGGGAAATTTGTTTTATTCTAACATATCGGATTTTCATTTGTCAAACCACTATGCATACGAATACTTATTTCTTTTTTTGATGAAGAAAACGGCGGTGACCGTCAGCGCCAGCAGCTCTGCCGCCACGATGGCAAGCCAGATTCCGTCGATTCCCAGTATGCCCGGCAGGATAAATACGGCTGCCAGCTGAAACACCAGTGTACGCAGAAAGGAAATCGCTGCAGACACCGGGCCGTCGCCAAGGGCGGTAAAAAATGAAGAAGCCCAGACATTGATTCCCATAAACGCAAAGGCCAGGGAATACAGCCGGAACCCATGACAGGTCAGCGCAAAGAGTTCCGCATCGTAGCTGGCGAAAATCTTTACCAGCGGCACAGTCAGCGCCTCGGCCAACAGCGTCAGCCCAAGGCCCCCTCCTCCCATCAGAACAAGGCTTTTCCGAAACAGATTTTTCAGTTCGCCGCTGTTCCCGGCCCCGTAATGGTAGCCGATTACGGGAGCGCTGCCGATTGCGTAGCCGAAAAACATTGCCATAAAAATAAAATTCACATACATAATAATCCCGAAGGCCGCTACGCCATTCTCGCCCGCCAGCTGCATCAGCTGAAAATTGTACAGGATATTTACCAGGGAGGTGGAGAGATTCGTCACCATCTCCGATGAACCGTTACCAAAGGTTTTTCTCAGTATTTTTCCGTTGAACTGCGTTTTCGTCAGCTTCAGCAGGCTATCGTTTTTTCGGGCAAAGTAAACAATCGGGAGGATTCCTCCAACCATCTGCCCGATGCCCGTGGCAATAGCTGCGCCGGCAAGTCCCCATTCAAAAACTGCAATAAACAGAAAATCCAGCAGCATATTGGTCACGCCTGCCAGGATGGAAATTTTCAGGCTCAGCCCCGGCTTTTCCGCAGTGACAAAAAAGCTCTGGAATATGTTCTGCAGGACAAAGGGCGGCAGCGCAATAAACAGGATGCGGCTGTATACTATACAGTCTTCCAGCAATTCTCCCTCTGCCCCCAGCCAAACGGCTATTGGCCGTGCAAAAGCAAAACCGATAACCGTCAGTGCCAGGCTGATTGCTACGGCAAAATAGATCAACAGGGAAAAATACTGATTGGCTGCCTCCCGTCTGCCTTCTCCCAAAGCCTTGGAGACGACTGCACTGCCTCCGGTGCCGATCATCGTGCCCACTGTACCCAGACCCATGCAGACCGGCATAATCAGATTTACTGCGGCAAACGGGGTTTTGCCCACAAAATTGGAAACAAAGAAGCCGTCCACGATGCTGTACAGCGAAGTACAGACCATCATAAGTATCGGCGATACGACAAAACGCAGCAGCCGTTTATACGTAAAGTGATCAGATAATTGTATTCTCATCGTTTCTTCCTTCCTTTCAAAAAAAATGTACGCCCAGGCCAAAACTGCACCCGGGCGCACCCGACATCTTCCCTTCGACTTGCTGGCTGCGGCCAAAAGTCCTCCGATGACATTCTTTACCAGCTTTGTTCAATCCGCTCGCGGAGCATACGGACATACTTTTGCGTCAGCCTAAGCAGTTCCCGTCTCTCTTCTGGCAGCAGCCCGCCAAATGTTGCATGCTCCATCCCGATAACCGGATATATCTTCTCTTCCGCAATCTGCTGCCCGGCAGGCATCAAATGGATATGCCTGTCCCGGCCCCGGCCCGGCGCTAAAAAAATATAGCCTTTCGCTTTTAGATTCTGCACGGAAGAATTGACCGTCTGCTTGCTTAGGTGATAATGCTCAACGATATCCCTCTGCTGGCAGCCGTCTCCGATTTCCACAATCGCGCGGAGAATATAAAACGCACTGTCAGACAGCCCTGCCCGCACAGCCGTCTCATGATACACCCCGTCCAGCTCACGAAACAGGCAGTTAAGCTGGTCAAATTCCGTCATTTGTTGGTTTTCCAATTCTATCCCCCCGCAATTCCGATTTCGGACATCATATATTCTAGTCCGATATCGGACTTTTGTCAAG
>JAHZHG010000100.1 GCA_019420425.1 Clostridiales bacterium | reverse complement strand
AACGGTTTTGAGGAAGCGGAATACATAACCGGAGATATCCAAAAGCAGGTGCGGGAGGGCAGCTGCGATTACAAGGACTGCGCAATCCTCTACCGGACGAATGCCCAGTCCCGTCTGTTTGAGGAAAAGCTGCTGCTGGCCAATGTCCCGTATAAGATCATCGGCGGAATCAATTTCTACGCCCGCAGAGAGATCAAGGATGTGCTTGCCTACTTAAAGACCGTGGACAACGGCAGCGACGATCTGGCGGTGCGTCGGATCATCAACGTGCCCAAGCGGGGCATCGGAGCCACTACAATCAGCCGGCTGCAGGAATACGCCATTGAGCACGGCATCAGCTTCTACGCGGCAGTCTGCCAGGCCAGAGAGGTGCCCGGCGTGGCCAAGAGCGCCGGAAAGCTGGAGCCCTTTGTGACCATGATCCAGGCCTTCAGGGCGAAGCAGGAGTTTTATTCGCTTCAGGAGCTGGTGTCCGATATTCTGGAGCAGACGGGCTACATTGATGAACTGAAAGCCGAAGAGACGGAGGAGGCCCGGGAGCGTATTGACAATATCGATGAGCTGATCAGTAAAATTGTTTCCTATGAGGCAGAGGAGGAAAATCCGACGCTCAGTGGTTTTTTAGAGGAAGTGGCGCTGGTCGCCGATATTGATAATCTGGATGAGGATGAGAACCGGGTGGTGCTGATGACCCTGCACAGCGCAAAGGGCCTGGAGTTTCCCCACGTGTATCTGGCCGGCATGGAGGACGGACTGTTCCCCAGCTATATGTCGGCAACCTCCGACGATCCCACAGAGCTGGAGGAAGAACGCCGTCTCTGCTACGTGGGAATTACCCGCGCCATGCAGGAGCTGACCCTGACCTGTGCTAAAATGCGTATGGTACGGGGCGAAACACAATATAACCGGGTTTCTCGGTTTATGCGGGAGATTCCGGTGGAGCTCTTGTCCATGGGAGCAGCGGCGCCGAAGGAGAAGGCCGCCGCCCCGCCTCGGGAGACACCATACAATCAGGCGAAAAGCGCATTTCGTGCCAAGGTATTCGATCCAAAACAGTTTGAAATCAAAAAAGCAGACGGTCTGGATTACGGCGTGGGGGACACCGTAAAGCATATCAAGTTCGGTGTGGGAATCGTAAAAGAAATCCGGGACGGCGGCCGGGATTACGAGGTCACGGTAGAATTTGAGCGGGTCGGCATCAAGAAAATGTTCGCTTCATTTGCCAAGCTGGTAAGAGTATAGAATACTACAAAATTAATCGGAATTTTTTATAGTAATTCCAGGCAAATTGTGTTATACTATGTGTAATTTAATCATCAGAAAGGATGTGGGAGAGATGAACAAATTTGATGAATTTTTTGCTGCCCTTCAGAAAAGAGAAGAGGAAAAGCATAAAAACACGGTGTTATGGGTACTGGCTGTTATCGGAGCAGTAGCCGCAGTAGCAGCGATTGCATATGCCGTATATCGTTACTTTACACCGGATTATCTCGAAGACTTTGAAGACGACTTCGACGATGACTTTGACGACTACTTCGAGGACGAAGCAGAAGAGGCTGAGGAAGCTGAAGAAGCACCTGCTGAGGAGGAGCCTGCCAAAGAAGAAGCAGAGGCTCCAGCTGAAGAGCCTGCCGAGGCAGAAGCAAAGGAAGAAGCAGACGCTGAGTAAAGCAGACGCAGGAATGAAAAATGGATGGGCAGATGTCTGAGGGCACCTGCCCGTTTTGCTGTCAGGAGGACACCATGAAAAAAGGCGAGAAGATAGAAGGAATCATCGAAGGCGTAAACTTTCCCAACAAAGCATATTTTACCGCTGAGGGCCGAAAAATCACAGTAAAGCATGGAATTCCCGGGCAAAGGGTTCTGGTCGGCCTGCAGAAGGTCCGCAAGGATCGGGGAGAAGGCCGGATACTGGAGGTACTGGAGCCGTCAGCCCTGGAGATCGAGAGCCCCTGTGCACACTTCGGTGAATGCGGCGGCTGTACATACCAGACCCTGCCCTACGAAGAACAGCTGAAAATGAAGGAAAAGCAGGTCAAAGACCTGCTGGATCAGGTCGTGCCAGAGTATGTGTTTGAGGGAATCATCGGCAGCCCCCGGCAGTTTGGCTACCGCAACAAAATGGAATTTTCCTTCGGCGACGAGTACAAGGACGGCCCCCTTGCCCTGGGTATGCATAAACGGGGAGGATATTATGACATTGTCACGGTGGGACAGTGCCGGATTGTAGACGAAGATTTCCGCCAGGTGCTTTCCTGCGTGCTGGCCTGGGCAAAAACCGCCGGCCTCCCGTATTATAACAAGCTGAGCCATGTGGGCTATCTGCGTCATCTCCTGGTGCGGAAAGGGGCAAAGACCGGAGAAGTGCTGGTGGCTCTCGTCACCAGCAGCCAGCTGGATGGGGAAACGGAAGCGCCAGCCCTTGCAGGTCTGACCAAAGCGCTGCTGGCATTGAAGCTGGAGGGGAAGATCACCGGCATTCTCCATACGGTCAATGACAGCCTGGCGGATGTCGTGCAGAGCGACCGGACAGAGTTGCTCTGGGGGCAGGAGTTTATTGATGAAGAACTGTTGGGGCTTCGGTTTAAGATTACCCCATTCAGCTTTTTCCAGACCAACTCCCTGGGAGCCGAGGTGCTTTACCAGAAGGCACGCACGTATATTGGGGAAACGAGGGACAAGGTTATCTTTGATTTATATAGCGGTACAGGCACAATCGCACAGGTGCTGGCTCCGGTGGCAGCGCACGTGGTGGGTGTGGAAATCGTAGAAGAGGCAGTGGAGGCGGCAAAGCTTAACGCGAAGCTGAATGGTTTGGATAACTGTACATTTCTGGCGGGGGATGTGCTCAAGGTGATCGACACAATTCAGGAAAAGCCAGATCTGATCGTCCTCGATCCGCCAAGGGACGGAATCAATCCACGGGCACTGGAAAGGATTATACGGTTTGGAGTAGAGCGAATGGTGTATATTTCATGCAAACCGACCAGCCTGGCAAGGGATCTGGAGGTGCTGCAGGCGCGGGGGTATCGGGTAGAGAAGGTATGCTGTATAGATCTGTTTCCAGGGACGTATCACGTCGAAACTATTTGCTGCCTGACCCGCATAAAATAAGCATTTGAGGGAATTATGAAAGGCAAAAAAGATGGCATTGCCACCAATTTGCCACCGAGAAATAAAAATTGAACATCAGAAAATGCAAAAGGATTGAATGCGCTGAACAGCGGCGGCATCAATCCTTTTGCATTTTATTGATTTGTGGCTTTTTCAAATACATCAACAGCAGTTTGCTGCATTACCTCGGTGTTGAAAGTATAAGTTTGCAGAGTGGTTTGTATATTCCTATGGCCGAGCCGTTCCATAACAGTTTTCGGATTTACACCGTTTTCTGCCAGGACTGTGCCATGTGTATGGCGAAGGCAATGCGAGTGGAACAACGGATTCCCAAGCTCATAATGAATGACTTTGGCGCAGTATTTAAAAGAGTCTACGGTTATCATTTCGCCGTTAGGTCTTACACAGAGAGGCATTATCTCTTTATAAGGGGCAGCGATGTCAGCGCGCATTTGTGTAATGGAATTATCCGGAAGTACATAAGTCTTGAAATAATACGGGCCATATTTTAACATGTTTTTCTTCCGCTCCGTAAGAGCTTCTTTTAAGGCTTTCTCAAGAGTGCTGCCTATTTTTATGGTTCTGTAGGAATCATATTTTGGAGGTCTAAAAAACCAATTTTTACCGATCTTGACCACCTGCCTGTTTATACTGATTTCGTGCTTCTCGAAATCAACATCCTCGGATAAATCGAGCGCAAACGTTTCGCTGATCCTTGTGCCTGTATAATACGGGACGAGTAGGGAGAGATGGAAAATATCACCCTTGGGGAAACGTTCAAGAATCCTGTCAAATTCAGGTTTAGGGCATACATATTCGGCGTGTTCTTTGGCCTTTCTATCAATTGGCATTTTGCCAACTTTAACAGGAATGCACGGGTTAGCCTGAATGTATCCCAGCGGTAAAATAGCATAATTCATGGCGCCCTGCAGGCAAGTCAATGTATTCGTAACCATGCTTTTTGAGTAGCCCTTATTTTTCATGTTGTCCACCCATGCTTGTACCGCATCGGGGGAATATTGAAAAGCGCTTAATTTGTACATGCCAAATGCGGGCTTTAGATGTATACGAATTTTAGTTTCGTAGTCTTTGTACGTATTGTAAGAATAACCATGATCTATATTTTTCTTTATAGCATTCTCCAGCCAATAATCCAGGTAATCGGCAACAGAGATTTCTTTTGCAGAAAATGTCCTTCCACTCTGATTATATTCGGCGATCGCCTTTGCCCTCGCCTCTAAAGCTTCTTTCTGGGTGCGGAAACCGCCCTTCTCAATTTTTTTACGTTCGCCGCCAACTTTCGCGCCGTCAAAGTAGTACGACCAAGTTTTTCCTCTTTTTCTAACTCCTTCTGCCATTGTAATTCCTCCTTCAAACTTTAAAAATGGGTATAAAAAATAGGCTATGCAAGCCCAGGAGGATTGTGGTATAATCAAACTTGCTAAGGATCAATTATACTGGCCTCCGGGCCTGTATAGAAATCTATGTAAAGCCGTTCGGTACGCCAATACCGGGCGGTTTTTGCTATTTGGCAATTTGTATTTAGTCTATCCTTTCATCCGGGCAAATCCGACAAAAGATAATATCAGCTCAATTATTACAAACATAAAATATACAGGGAATAATACAAGGGCAACACTATAAAGTATAGCGCCAGTCAAGGCAAATCCCCGCTTTTTCATGAATAAACCCAGTGCGTTAAATATAACTGCCAGAAAAGTGCAAATTAAGTGGGGCATAACCATGGCAGTTGCCATTCCTGTTCCGAGAGCCTCAAACGCATCTGTCTGAGTGGTGTTTGCTCCGCCCCAATAATTGATGCTATATATTATGTACATAACACCGATGATTAGAGAGATTGTAAGACATATTCTGCCTTTCACCTTTTTGTTTTCAGGTTCCGGAGCTTCATACGGGACTCCAAACTCCCTGGAAAATCTTGTGGGCGCACCACAATTAGGACATTTTTCGGCTCTGTCCGAAAATTCTTTCCCACACTCTTTGCATTTAATCATTGCCATAACTCTTTTCCTCTTTTCCTTATATATTTATTAAATCGCCGAAGCGGCTTAACCATTATTTACCAGTAGTTTATCTAAACTTATCCCTGTAAAATAATGTCAGGTGAACACGGATGAAAATACTACTGGATAAAGTGATGCGATCTAAAAATTTAACTGTTCGCCAAGTGGCCTATGTGACAGGAATACCAAAATCAACAATACACGATATTATAAATGGCAAGATTCCGCGCATGGACACAATGGAGCGATTAGCAGCAGGCCTAAAGGTAAGGATTTCAGACCTGTATGACTCCGAACTCAAATAAGTGTCCGAGTTCTCGGACAAATGCAAAATCGACGTGATTCGACAAAATTCCCAACGTATATATATATATAACAGAATAAAATAAAAGAACGAACGTTCGATATTACTGTTGATTTATATAGAACAATGGTGTATCATATCAATAAGGAATTTCGAACGTGTGTTTTGTAGTTGGGAGGGTATGTATGACAAATGAAGAAACAGCCAAACAAAAGAATATCGAAATCATCATCGAGTTATTGAGAAGAGAATCTCCTGAAAAAGTAGCAGAAATACTGATCTTTATTCAGAATTATCTCTCGTAATAATTCACATCAGGGGCCGGACTATCGGCCCTTTTTTAAATTTTCAACATACTGTAAAGCTATTTTCTCCAGCACAGCTTTGCTTGTGTCATCCAGTTGCTCATAGGTAACAATAAGTGCCTGAATTGCTGCAACAAAGGCCGAATCACTATCTTTTAAAAGAAGAGCCGTGTATTTCATGAGCTTTTCTTTTTCTGTCATTTGCTGGAACATTTCGCCTTTGCCGGTTCGGAGCCATTCTTCATTCACATTAAATTCTTTGCATATTAAAGAGATAACTGCTTCAATAGGCTCATTTCTTCCGATCTCAGAATTTGCGATGGTATTTCTCTTCATACTTAATCGGTCTGCAAATTTTTCTTGCGTTAGTCCGAGTTCTTTTCTGAGGGCCTTTATCCTATCTTTCAAAAGTTTCACCTCCGATCTGTTGATCTGAGTATACAGCAAAAATGTGCGATTGTCAACAAAAAAGTTATTGACAAATGTGTTTATAGGACGTATAATAGTCCCATAAACACAAAGAAAGCGAGGTGAAGGAAATGGACAAAGAAGAACAAAAGGCTGCCCGTCCACGTGGAACAGACAGCGCAAGAGTCATTCAGGTTATTGTAACAGAAGCAATAAAAGGCTTAGGTACAGAAAAAGATATGTGTCGGACAGTTACACAGTACTGGGATTTTGAAGGAAATTTACTTGCAGAAAACGATCCATGCCAAGAAGATTTGGGATGATCAGTTATTTAGATTCCTTTCGTTCGGCTTGCTTTTGATCGTTAATTGCAATTATATCGGAAAATAGTTGACTACGTTCATAGGAATTTATGTACCATTCTTTGATAAGAATTTCAATTAATTTGATAAGTTTTTCTGCTTCGTCGGAATCAATATCAATAATAGAGTTAACGTCCTTTTCCATATGAGCGCCAATGTTACCTATTTTACGTACAGAATCAATGGTTTTCCATAAAAGGGGATCTATTTTATCCTTTAAAGCATCAATTTCCTGATATAGCGTACTCTTAGAAATTTTCCAATAGTCACGAATCATACCTTGAATGCAGCGCCGGGATAAGGTGGCTGATGCTTTGGGGCTGAGCTGGAGTATTGAATAAGCTTCTTCGTAATCATCACGTATGAATTGCGGAACATACTCGGGGAAATGCTTCGCTAAAGATTGTGGGTATATAGGGATAGTTTTTTCAGGCATTTCGCTTCCGACATAGTTGGCAAGACTAGTAATTTTCATGCAATTAGGACAGCGGTACATTTTGATTGTTAAATTATAAGTTTGGTCCAAAGAGTATCCCATTCTAACGGGCTCCTTAAAGTTAACATCTTGGATACAAAAAGTTGCAGCTATTAGAGGCAGTACGCGATTACAAAATGGGCAAGTAAAGCTGTCAGACATATTACTATCCTTTCTTCTAGTTAGGTTGACGCGGCTTGTGCTTAAAGGATAGTAGAAAAGAGGAGCAAAGTCAATAGGTTTTGCAGAGAAACTGAAGGAGGTGAGAAAGGTGATTAGATATGCAGGTTACTTTGAAGAAATTCGTTCATTGGAAGTTGATTTCAACAAAGATATTCTCAAAATCAATGGAAAAGAGATAAAAGATAGACCTGCCATTGTTACCCTTCCAGGGCCGGAAGGCTGGCCGCTACGCAAGGTGTTTAATGCCGAATTGATGCCAGGCAGCCCGGGAAGGTGCGACAGGATAAATGTTGCTTATGAACCAGCGTCTAGTAGTAAGCTTTTATAAAAGTAACTTTATCATTTACTTCTTGATATCCGATTTGCTGTATCAGATGGCCTTCTACGAAAGTATTACATATGTCAGACAGATCATCGCCGGCATTATCAGGTATGAATATTAATAGATGCTTACCTATGTTGTCTTCAGCGTCAACAAAATATGTATCGTATCCATTGATATTAATGGGTATTGGAGTACTCATAGATAATTCTCCTCCTTTCCAAAATATTTCAGCATGGCAGTGCTGATATACGCATTATAGCAAGAAAGGGCAGGATTTACCAGAAGAGAAGAAAGTGGTGTGAGGACAAACAGGAAGAAGGAGGTGAAAACAATGTTAGGACTGGAAACAGAAAAGGAGCAGGAAATTAACAAAATGGTTTCCATTCTGAAGCAAATTGATCTGCCTGATATTCTGATGCTGAGCAGAGATGCCAATACTCTTTTGATGAGGCAGCAGGCGGAGCAGAGAAAACAAGAGGCAGCAGGATAGAGGGAGGTAAAAAAACTAATGTTTAAAGACAAATTAGGACAGGCCATGAAAGACCTGAATCTTACACAAGCACAATTATCTAAAATCACAGGGATTGGAAGAAGCTCAATCAGCCAATATCTGTCTGGCAAAAACGTGCCGGCAGAGAAGCGGAAGAAAGAAATTGCTACAGCTCTCGGACTTGCGCCGGATTATTTCAAACAGGAAGCCGCTGTAACACGGCCGCTCCCCATAAAAGACAGTGTGATTCCGAGGCTGCTTCCTGAGGAAGCGGCGAAAATAATGGGGTTATCAGAAAAAATAGTAGCAGCCGGTTTACGCGATGGGGTTTTCCCATGGGGATATGCAATTCACGGCAGCGGAGAGAAGTGGGTTTACTTTATAAACGCGAAGCGATTCGCTGAAATCGAAGGCATTACAATTTAGGAGAGGAGGACAAGCTCATGAAGCTTAAACACATCACCGCAGCCACCGCCGGCATCGCGGCCGGCGCAGTAACCATGC
>JAHZHG010000010.1:19857-22525 GCA_019420425.1 Clostridiales bacterium | reverse complement strand
TTTCGGCACTGGCTGCGGCTGCGATGATGCTTACGCTGATTCCAATCAGCGCCTTTGCCCAGGAAGCAGCACCAGAAAATACGTACGACAGCATTTCTGAGTATACAGCTGCCGTGAGTACGGGCGAACTGGATGGGGAAGACGTTTATGTCACCATCGATGGTAAGAATTTCACAGAACAAGACGGATTTGTAGTGGCTAATACACAAAATAAAGAGAACCCGCCGAAGCTCCATCTTACCCTGACAGGCTGCACCTTTACAGGCAACACCGCGAAGGATAACTCTAATCCTTCTTTTATGTACTTGTCGAACTGCAAGGAGCTTGTCATTGATGACTGTACCTTTACAGCTGCAGAAGGCGGACAGAAATACGGTATCAACTGGAACCTGGTCGGCGTCCAGGACGCTGCCGTGAAGATCACAAACAGTACGTTTGAAGGAACCTATACTTCCAACGCTATCAAGCTGACACAGCGCGGCGGAGAAGGTGACAGCAAGGGAGCGAATGAAACCTTTGCGGGTGTTCCCGGAACGATTTCTTCTGTCGAAATTACCGGCTGTACCTTTAGCGATAGTGCAAAGGTGGCTTTTGGAACCCAGGCAAAAGAAGTTGCTTTTGAGGGCGGCACCGCTGACGTTAATGTAGCCAACCTGAGCACAGGCAGCTTTCCTGTTACAATGAGCGGCAACACTGCTGTAACGGTTTCTGAGCAGTATCTGGCCAATCAGGCTGGGGAGCCGGTGGAAACTGCGATTCCGGCCGGTACGGCAGTTAATAAAGCAGCTGACGCGGCGATTGCCGGCTCTGAGGCATTCCCCTTTACGGATATTAACGCCTATACCGCAGCTGTAAAAATGCATGGCTTGGATGGCAAAGATGTATATGTCGATATTAAAGGCCAGGAGTTCAGTGCTGAAAATGGAACTTATTTCGAGGTTGCCAATACGCAGAGTTATGCCAATCCTCCGAAGCTCCATCTTACCCTGACAGATTGCACATTTATCGGAAATACGGCCAATGACACTTCCAATCCTTCTTTCATGTATCTGCCGAACTGCCAGTCCCTGGATATTGACGGTTGTACGTTTACAGCAGTCAATAATCAAAAATACGGTATCAACTGGAACCTGGTTGGTATCCAGGGCGCAACGGTAAGCGTGAAGAACAGCACCTTTACCGGTCCGTTTGAGAAAAATGCTCTGAAGCTGAACCAGAGAAACGGCGAAGATGATAAGGCAACTGACGTGAAGGGTGGAAACACCACTCCTGCCAGCATCGCGTCCGCTGTGATTGAAGGTTGCACCTTTAACGACGCTGTTGTATCCCTTGGAAGCCAGGGCAAAAATGAGAACGGCACCGCAAGCCCGTCCACCGGAGCCTTCCCGATTACCATTCAGAATAACAAAACTGATGTGGAAGTAGAACAGGCTTACATGGCAGCGGAGAGTGAAGAAATCCCGTCCGTTACTTTGGAAGCAGGAGAGCTGCTGGTGAAAGACGCTGATGATACAGAGGTGCATACGCCGGTGAAGGTAGAAGCAAAAGCGCCTACCGCTACGGAGCCTGGTAATATCGAATACTGGTATTGCACCACCTGCGGGAAATATTATAAGGACGCGGCTTTAACGCAGGAAATTCCTGAATCCGAGACGATCATCGCGGCAACTGGTGAGGAGCCTTCTGATCCCTCAACCGAGGATCCTACCACAGACCCGGAGGAAACGCCCAGCACTAAGCCGGAAGAAAATCCTGATGACACGGCTAATTCCAATCCGGATTCTTCCAGCAGCACCACGCCTCCGCAGACCGGAGATAACAGCAATATAGCAATTTGGTTTGTACTGTTGCTTGCCAGCGCCAGCTTGGCTGGAACCACATTCGTTGTAAAGAAACGAAGTGTACGCTGACAAAATGTTTATTGGCCTATCTGTAAAATAAAATACCGATTCCTTTGGGCCAGTCTCCCAAATCGTTAGAGGCAAAACCATCTGACGATTGGGAGGCTGGCTTTTTACTGCTGTTTCAGATAGGTATGCAGGCAGCTGGACTCTTTTGCAGGATATCAGCTGCCATTTCATCTGATTTTGTTTATAGTTCGCATATATAAAAAATTTGCGTCATTCTTCCGCCCAAAAGCACTGCAGCAGATGGACCAAGCTATGTGGATTCTCTTTGTTCACCTCGTGACCAGAGCCCTCCACAATGATCAAGCGGCTGTTTTTCATCGCTTTGTGAAACCGTTCTGCGCTCTCCATATTCGTTTTATCGCTTTCACCGCACAGAATAAGGGTGGGGCAGAGAAGCTTTTCCGCTGACTTCATAAAATCCAAGTCAGCCATAGATTTGCTCAAATGAATCAAATCTTTTTTACTTATTCCCATACCTTGAAATACAGATTTCGGCATGAACTGAAATACAAAGTTTTGGAGTTTTAACAGCCTTTTGGGGATCTCATAAGGCGTTCCAATCAGCACAAGAGAATTTATCTGTGCCGGATGCTGGACCGCATAGTTAAGCGCAAGCAATCCACCGAGCGAAAGCCCGCAAAGATTCAGAGGATCTTGTAGGGAACTGCACAATCTTTCAAATGCTTGGTAGACCGTGGCATACCCTAATTCCCGGCCTTTTGTGAGTTTAAATAAATCCGGGGTGATTGAAAATATCC
>JAHZHG010000010.1:18740-19840 GCA_019420425.1 Clostridiales bacterium | reverse complement strand
AATTCAGTTTTGACGTTATTCCAATCCTGACTGTTTTGTCCTAAGCCGTGAATCAAAATATTTTTCATAGGCTCATGCTCCCTTCCATACAAGCACGCTTTATTTATCTTTTTTGCCCTGTATCCCCTATAAAGCGGCAGGCATTTTTATTCTTATGACCCGGAAAATTCCCGGCTTTTCAGCCTTTCCAGGAACAGTTCCGCAGCCGGGGAGAAAACCTGGTATTTCTTCCAGACGATATTGAGCCCGGATTCCAGTTTGGGCTTCAGCGGCCGGAAGCACAATGCGCTGCCTTCGGCGGTGCTGACCAGCCTGTCAAGGGTGATGGCATAGCCGATCCCGGATTCCACCATCAGCGACGCATTGTAGATCAGGTTAAAGGTGGGTACGATATTCAGCTTCTCAAAATCCTCCCCAAACCAGCCGGCAAACTCGTTGCCCTCCCGCTGGGGGAGGATGGCCTGGCGGGAGCAGATCAGCGGGACGCCCAGCAGATCTTTCCGTTCCACATACGCTTTCTCTGCCAGAGGGCTGTCTTTCCGCATGACAACGCCCCATGTGTCTTTATCAGGCAGATTCAGATAGTCGTATTTGGAAAGATCCGCCGGCTGGATGAGGATGCCGAAATCCAGAAGCCCCTTATCCAGCCGTTCCGTCACATCCTGGGCGTTGCCGCTGTACAGATGGTAGTGGACGCCCGGATACTCATCCCGTAAGGCTTTGGCAATCCTAGTAATCCGTCGGATGGCCTGTGTCTCCCCACTGCCAATGTAAATGTCGCCGCCCACAGTATTCTGCATAGAGGTAAACTCCGCTTCGGTTTTGTCCACCATGGCGATGATTTCCTCCGCCCGTTTCCGGAAAAGGACGCCCTCCGGCGTGAGGGCCACCCGATGGCTTTTCCGAATCAGGAGCGGATGCCCCAGTTCTTCTTCCAAATCCCTGATCTGCCGGGACAGGGTAGGCTGAGACAGGTGCAGGGAATTGGCCGCCCCGGTGATGTTTCCTTCCCTGGCCACGGCTAAAAAGTAACGTAATACGCGAAGTTCCATATTGGCGTCCCGCCTTTCCTTTTTGTGTTGATTATATCACGCTGCCAA
>JAHZHG010000010.1:11220-18730 GCA_019420425.1 Clostridiales bacterium | reverse complement strand
CAAAGTATTTGCTATTGCATATCGATGGGCTTACAATAGAATCAACAGGAGGCGGAGACATATGGAGACACTGACGGACGACCAGATTTTCAAGATACGGCGGAACCTGTCCGACGCCGGATGCGGCGTTCCTTTGATTGAAAAGTTCCTTCTGCTGGAGCAAAATCACAGGCGGGAAGAACAGTACCGTCTTTTGTCCCAGCATAGGCTTTCCCTGCTGGAGGCATTGCATCAGGACCAGTACAAAATCGACTGCCTCGACTACCTGGTCTATGCCATGGAGAAAGAGGACAAAGAATCGATGAAATCTCAAAAAAAATAAAATGTAGGAGGAAACGACCATGAACATGAACTTTGATTTCAACAACCCCACAAAAATTCTGTTTGGCAGCGGGAAGCTGAACGAACTCGGAAGCCAGCCCTTGCCCGGAAAAAAGGCGCTGCTTTTGATGTCCGGCGGCAAATCCGCAAAGGTGAGCGGCGCCTATGACCGCACTCTGGAGCAGCTTCATAAAGCGGGCGTCGAGGCGGCGGAATTTGCTAAGGTTATGGAAAACCCTGTCAAGGAAATGGTAATGGAGGGCGCTGCCTTTGCCAAAGAGAACGGCTGTGATTTCATTGTGGCACTGGGCGGCGGCGCTGTGCTGGATTCCGCTGTGGCTGTGGCGGCCATGGCAACCAACCCCGGCGATCTTTGGGACTATGTGAACGGCGGCACCGGAAAGGGGCAGCCCCTTATAAATCCCGGCCTTCCGATTGTGGCCATCACCCTTACCGCCGGCACAGGCTCGGAAGTCAACTGCTGGGGCGTAATCTCCAACCTGGAGACCAAAGAAAAGATCGGCTTCGGCTACCAGGAACTGACTCCTGTCCTCGCTGTGGTAGACCCGGAGCTGATGAAAACCATTCCCGCAAAATACACGGCCTATCAGGGCTTTGACGCGCTGTTCCACAATACGGAAGTCATGATGTCTAACGGCGTAAATATCCTGAGTGAAACCATTGCGCTGTCCGCCATTGAGAATATCGCCAACTATCTGCCCCGTGCTGTAAAGGACGGAAACGACCTGGTAGCGAGGGAGCACATCGCCTATGGCAGCACTATGGCGGGGATCGCCATGCAGCTGACCTCCACCACCGCGCAGCATTCTATGGAGCACGCTATGAGCGCCTATCACCACAACCTGCCTCACGGAGCCGGACTGATTATGATTTCCGTAGAATTTGCCCGGTACTTCATTGAGCGCCACGCCTGCGATGAGCAGCTTATCAAGATGGCCCGCGTGATGGGAATGCCAAATGCCGACAAGCCGGAGGATTTCATTACGGCTCTTCAGCAGCTTCAAAAGGACTGCGGCGTAGACGATCTGAAGATGAGTGATTACGGGATCCAGAAGGACGAATGCATGACGCTGGCCGTCAATGCACGGGAGACCATGGGCGGATTGTTCTTGGCAAATCCCTGCCCGATGTCCGATGAGGAGTGCGCGGGCATTTTTGAAAAGGCTTACCGGTAAGGATGGCTGTTTGCAAAGCTGTGAATCTTGTTGAATGAAAGGATATTTTGATATGGCTGTCATTGAAAACCAGACATTTGACGCTGAACGAGCCCTCTACGGGATTGACGGCCTCCTCCTAAAAAACTGCTCCTTTGACGGGCCGGCGGACGGGGAGAGCGACTTAAAGGATAGCCGGAACGGGGAAGCGCAGCATTGCTTTTTCAATCTGCGATACCCTTTCTGGCACGACCACGGCATTACGATCCGGGACTGCGAGCTGACGGATAAATGCCGGGCGGCGTTGTGGTATTCCGGCCATATCGTCATTGAGAATACCCAGCTCCACGGCATCAAAGCACTGCGGGAATGCAGCAACGTCAGGATGCGGGGCTGCGACGTCGTTTCCCCGGAATTTGGCTGGTCTGTTCGGGGGATCGAGATGGAGGACTGTGACGCCGAGAGCGAGTATTTCATGATGCGTTCTGCCAATCTGCATTTTACGGATGTGCGCATGAAGGGAAAATATTCCTTCCAGTACATTGAAGATTCGGTTTTTGAAAACTGTACCTTCGACACCAAGGACGCCTTTTGGCACGCCAAAAACGTCATCGTCAAAAACAGCGTTGTCAAGGGCGAATATCTGGCCTGGTACTGCGAGAATGTCACTTTTCAAAACTGCAAGATTATCGGCACACAGCCCCTGTGCTATTGCAAGAACCTGAAGCTCATCGGCTGCGAGATGATCGGCTGCGATTTGGCTTTTGAACGCAGCGAGGTGGACGCCGCCATCACCACGCCGGTACTCAGCATCAAAAACCCTTATGCCGGGACTATAACCGTGCCGGCTGTTGGTGAAATCATCCGGGACGACCCGGACGCCAAGGGGAAAATCGTCATCAGGCAGGGCGCCTATGAAATGGGCAGGAAAATCCGGTAGAGGGCGGACTTATAGAGTTACAGAAATTTTTAGCGTATATGAACGCCGGGGAAAGGTGTCTGGCGGCTTGGAAGCCCACCAGTATATGGTCAAGCTGGCGTTTGAGGCGATGAAGGTTACCGCCGTTCTCAATCAGGGATATCACGAGCCGGAAGAAATCTTTGTCATCACCAAGCTCTACCCCAACCAGTTTGCCAATGCGGAGGAAGCCGTTGACGAAGCGCTTGACAAGCTGGATATTGAATATATCGATATGATGCTGCTCCATCATCCCGGAGACCATGATGTGGAAGCGTACCAGGCGATGGAGCAGGCGGTGGAGGAAGGAAAAATCTGCTCCATCGGCCTATCCAATTGGTATGTGGAGGAGCTGACGGAGTTTTTGCCCCAGGTAACGATTACGCCCGCACTGTTGCAGAATGAAATTCACCCCTATTACTAGGAAAACGACGTAATCCCTTTTATCCAGGAAAAGGGGATCGTTGTGCAGGGCTGGTATCCCTTCGGAGGGCGGGGGCACACGGCGGAACTGCTCGGGGAGGAAGTGATCTCGGAAATCGCCGAAGCGCACGGCGTAACATTGGCGCAGGTCATTCTCCGGTGGAACCTGCAAAAGGGTGTGGTGGTGATCCCCGGTTCCGGCAATCCGGAGCATATCCGGGAGAACATCGCCCTTTTTGATTTTGAACTGTCGGCGGAAGAAATGAAGCGGATCGCCGCCCTGGACAAACGTGAAAAGCACGACTGGTACTGATATTTCAGAAGAAAAGCGGCGGGGGACCGGCCGCTTGTTTTTCTTTTGGCCTTTTTGTTGTATAATACAAACAGAACAAAGTGGATCGAATGAAGGAGGATATGTCCAATGAAAGTTATGCTTGTCAATGGCAGCAGCCATATACATGGCACTACGATGAAAGCGCTGGAAGAAATGGTGCGGATTTTTGAAGAAGAAGGGATTGAAACAGAGATTATCCAACTGGGCAGCAAACCGCTTGCCGACTGTATTCAGTGCAATGCCTGCCGAAAAAGCGGTGAATGTGTGTTCAAAGACGATGGCGTCAATGAATTTGTAGAAAAGGCACGGGATGCAGACGGGTTTGTCTTTGCCACCCCCGTATATTTTGCTCATCCAAGCGGGCGGATTTTTTCCTTTTTGGACCGTGCCTTTTACAGCAACGGAAGCTATGAAGCGTTCCGGTTTAAGCCCGGCGCCGCGATAGCTGTTGCCCGCAGGGGAGGAACGACGGCAGCGCTGGATGCGTTAAATAAATATTTTGGGATTGCCCAAATGCCTACTGCCGGTTCTACATACTGGAATATGGTGCATGGTCTGTATGCGGAGGGAGCGCCGCAGGATGAGGAAGGAATGCAGACGATGCGGAACCTTGCAAGAAACATGGCTTGGATGATGCGGTGTTTTGCGGAAGGGAAGAAGCACGGCATTCCATATCCTCAAACGGAAACCAATGCCTGTACCAATTTTATCAAAAGGGATAATCAGCAAAGATAAAATAGACGTCTGGTACGCTGGCGGTGATAACAGTAAAGCAAAGATAGATTAGCTGGACAAAGTGAATTTTTGACGATTTTATTTTAATGAACATTACTAATTGCTATTGTATGCAAGGAGAGTCCTTTTTCGTAAGAGGAAAGATGCTTCTTATATCTTCGGAGAGTATTACAGAGCCGATATGATAAGTATTATCAAAAGGCAGACAGCAAGGATCTATATCCTAAGCTGCCTGCCTTTTTTCACACTGCGATGATTCGTGCATCTAGTAATTCTGCCCCTTTGAATCAAATCATGACAGCTAAAACAAGGTGATAAACGACATGATATAATCGATCATTTCTTCCGGGGACTCTTTTGCTCCGGACTCCAGCCATTTTCGTGTAATGCTGTTGATCAGCCCCATTTTACCAACGGCGGAATACTTATCTTTTATCGTATCAGTTGGAAGGCCGGATGCCCAATGATCTTTTTTGGTATCAAGCCGGCTAAACAGCACAGGCAGGTTTTCAAAACGGTCCTCCTCCATTTCCTTCTTAAAAACTGATAAAAGTGATTGAACAAAAATTCCCGCAGCTTTCTCTCATCCGTACCTGATAAGTTTGAAAAAACATTTTCAATCAAATCATCGGATAGTCCATCAACCAGTGCATCAATGACGTCGCTGATCGAATTAAAATTCCGGTAAAACGATGCTCTCGCAACACCGGCTTTCTTTATGATGTTTGTAACCGTTATTTCCATATACATTTTTTAGCCATCAATTTCATAAAAGCGCAGAAAAAGAGCCTGCTTCCCATATGGGCGGCAGGCTCTTGCAATTTTTTATCGGATAAGGAGCCATTTCCATATGACGCATCTCCGCCTAAATGTCTTGAGAATGGTTGGCATTGTTTGGTATAATAAAGAAGAAAAATTATTTTAAACTTTTATTTTTAAAAATGAACGGATTTTAGCCTGCCGGTCGTATTAGAGATGGAAGCAGAAAATACTTCCCATATACTATCCATAATCAAGGAGGCTAAAATGTATGAAACAGGGAATCAAAAAGGCAGTCGTTGGTATTTTAGCGGTGTCTATGGTGGCGTCTGTTGGAGCAGTCAGCGCCTTTGCAGCCGGTACGGGTAGAAATTTTGCCGATGCAGACGGTAACGGCGTCTGTGATAATTACTCCGTGGAGCAGACTGTAAGCCGGGCGGCGGGCGCTTTACAAAAAGGCAGTGGTCAGAATTTTGTTGATGCAGACAACGACGGTCTCTGCGACAACTATGCCGTGGGACAGGCAACGGGTCAGGAAACGGGTCAGGAAACGGCCTCCTCCCTAAATCGTGGACAAAATTATGTCGATGAAGACGGCAATGGCATCTGTGACAACTACGATCCAAGCCGGACAACAGGCCGGGGAAAGGGCGTTTCCCGAAATGGACGCGGCCGGAACTTTGTTGATGCAGACGGCGACGGCGTCTGCGATAATTTGGGGACGGGGCAAGGAAGGCAATATCGCGGAGGACGCAATCAATAAGCAGGTGTGGATACAATGCGGAGCGAGCAGGAGGTAAACAGGGCAATCGAACAATATTCCGATATGGTTCGGCGGCTTTGCCTGATTCATTTGAAAAATGATGCTGATACCGAGGACATATTTCAAACCGTGTTTTTGAAATATGCCCTCAGTTCCGCTGCGTTTGAAAGCGATGAGCACGAAAAGGCGTGGCTCATCCGTGTTACCATAAACGCCTGTAAAGATCTGCTCAAAAGCCTTTTTCATCGCCGCACTGTACCGCTGGATGAAATTTTGGAACAGCCTACAGAGATGCGGGAAGACCATAAAGAGGTTCTGGAAGCGGTATTATCGCTCCCGCAGAAATACCGGGAAGTCGTATATCTCCATTATTATGAAGGATATACCGCACCGGAAATCGGAAAGATTTTAGGGAAAAAGGCAAACACAGTCTATACGCTCCTGACCCGTTCCAGGCAGCTGCTCCGGGAAAAGCTGGGAGGTGACGAAGATGGATGAACGGATCAAAGAAGCCTTTGAACAGGTACAGGCGGAAAGCGGATTAAAAGACAGAACGAAAGCGTATGTTTCCAGAAAAACCGGGAGTTACCGGAGGGCAGGAACTGCAAAATATAAAGTCCTCGCCTCTGCTTTCGCGTGCGTAGCTTTGCTGCTGTTCGGCGGTTACTGGCTGTATTTTACGCCGACGGTTGAAATCAGCATAGACGTTAATCCGTCGATAGAACTGGGCGTCAACCGCTTTAACCGTATTGTTTCTCTGGAAAGCTATAATGAGGACGGGCAGGCATTGCTCGATTCTTTGGATATAAGATTTACAGAATACTCCGATGCGGTCACTCAAATTATTGAGAGTGAGGATATTACGTCGCTGCTCTCCGACGGCGAGATCATGACCATTGCCGTCATAGGGGAGGACAGCACACAGTCTAAAGAGGTTCTTTCTACGGTGCAATCCTGTACTTCCGGAAAGAGCAACACCTATTGCTACGCCGCCCGTACAGAAGAAGTACAAGCGGCGCATGAAACCGGCCTTTCCTACGGGAAATACAGGGCGTATTTGGAGCTGCAGGAACTGGATCCCACGGTTACGGTCGAGCAAATCCAAACCATGACCATGCGGGAGATCAGGGAGCGGATATGGGAACTATCGGGCGATGGCGACAGCGAAACCCAGCCTTCCGGCAACGGCCATGGACAGCAGGGGAATGGGAACGGCCAGGGCCAGCAGAACCGTTGGGGAAGGACAAATATACCATGATGTCGTGTGTTTCTTGGCGGGCCTCTTAAGGGACAATAGAAGGGGTGACCAAATGTGGCTGATAGCGGCAATCCTGTCTTCCTTTTTCGCCGGCATAACATCCGTCCTGGCCAAGTGCGGGATCAAAAAAATAGATTCAGACATTGCGACGGCACTTCGGACAATCGTGGTTTTGATTTGTCCTGGCTTATGGTTCTTGCCGTCGGCTCTGCCGGCACAATCACGCAGACCCAGCCAAAGTCATCGCTGTTTTTAATTTTATCAGGCGGGGCTGCGGGTGCGTTCTGGCCTTCATTGTTTAGAGCGATTTTGACTGGACTCGTCTCTTATCTTGGTATAGTAAATATTAGCAGTCGCAATAAACGCAGACAGCACCCGGGCTGATTAAATCGGCCCGGGTGCCGTCTGTCTCTAGCAGGGATTACAGATGGTATTCCATGGGATAGGTGAGGTAGCAGTGGGGATCCAGCTGGTCGCAGGTTACATAGCCGGCCGGAGCCGCCAGTAGTCTGGGAATACGGTTGACGACTGTGGCGCAGGTATGCTCTACCGTGGCGGGCTTCACCACATGGAATTCCGTGTTGGGCTCGCCGGTGAGCCACCAGTCGCACATATCGCCGTCGTCCGGGCCATAGACCTTGCCGATGGTTTCCTCTTCAATGGTAATGCCCTGCATGGTCTCGATGGTGACGACTGCGGACATACCGATGCAGTTACCAGCTGGGATAGTCTTGCCCAGGGTGGAACTGTATACATCGTGATCCACCACATAGGGAACGTGCTT
>JAHZHG010000010.1:9437-11210 GCA_019420425.1 Clostridiales bacterium | reverse complement strand
TCTGATCAATGCTCTTGATGGTTAGGCCCAGCTTGTTGCAGAGGGCTTCGCTGGCGTTCCAGGCATAAGAGGGCTCAAACTCCGCCGGATGGGCGATCTGCGCCTCAAATTCCTCTTTGGTCAAATCGCAGCCGTGCGCTTTGGCCAGGGCCAAACCGTAGTCCTCCACGTTATAGCTGTAAGCGCCTTTAATCTTGGTAAGCTTGTTGCAGCCGCTGGCTACCATGGCCACCATATTGATCCAGAAAATATCCTGCATACCAGAGCCGGTGATGGTGCAGTTGTTCGCCTTGGCCAGCGCGTCCAGACGGTTGATCTGGGCGGCAGAAGTAGTCCAGGGATAGGATGGCTTCCTCGCAGGTGGTGATGACGTTGACGCCGCGGGAGACGCATTTCTCCACGTGATCGTAAATATCCCCGATAAAGCTGAACAGGGTGACGATGGCCACGTCGGCATCGCACTCGTCCAGGACCTTGTCCGCATCATTGGAGATGATGATGCCGGTTTTCACCCCCAGGCCCGCATAATCGCCCACGTCCATCCCGACAACTTCGGGGTTCACGTCGATAGCGCCTACGATCTGCGCGCCGTGCTCATACAGATAACGCAGGGTATACTTTGCCATTTTCCCGCATCCGTACTGGACAACCTTGATTTTTTTCATGATTTGCTGCCTCCTTTGAGTAATTTGACGTTTTCCTGATAGGAAAAGAACATCAACCCGCCTTTTCCTATTCTAATTGTTAGTCTAAACCCTCATGCGGAAGGAGAGTCAAGAGAAGTTGTGAAACTTTTAGCAAATTTTTTATTTTCGGAAGGTTACCGGTACCTGCAGCCGCAGGAACATACGGCGGGGGTCGCTGTCAAATACGTTGAAGCCGGTCATTACTTCGCAGATATAGTCCCCGGATACATGGTAATTCATCTCCTGGCAATGTTCCCGCAGCAACTGAGCGCAGCGCACTTCGTTGTCGTAGTTATCCAGATAGATACAGGCATACATGCCGCTTTCCACCACCTGCAGGCTGGGCGGTTCCCCTTCATTCCAATCGCCGGTGAAAATAAAGATACGGTCTGCTACAAAACAGCCGTCCAGGAAATTTTCCCGGAGAATGGAGGTGCCGATGTTGTAAGAATGGATTTGCGGGAATCCCTCGCTTTCCAGCTTCAGGCGCAGCTCCCGCAGCACTTTCTCATAGCTGTGGACGTCGTCCTGATAAAAGTTGTAGGAGCAGGGGATCCCCCAGGCAAAGCGGCGGTCAATGTATTCTAGGGAGAAGGTACCTGTAGACGGGGATTTCCGGTACCGCTCGATGGATAGGATCGCCCGTTCCACGGCGTCATGCTGGGCTTTGAGCTGGCGCATCTGCTGGTGGATCTGTTCATTCTTCTGGGAGAGCAGCTCCTCAATCAGGGAGATGTCTTCTTTCTGCAGTACCTGGGTGATCTGGGCCAGGCTCATGCCCAGCTCTTTCATGTAGGCGATCATCTCCAGCCGGGCGTTTTGATTGATGTCATAATAACGGTAGCCGGTCTCCGGATCGATATACCGGGGCTTGAGCAGCTCTTTTTCGTCATAAAGCCGAAGAGTGGGCACGGAGACCCGGTTCATGGCAGCCATCTTCCCGATGGGAATGAGGCCTTCCTTCATAAGCGTCCCTCCTAAAACTCTCATCTTAATACAGAGTTTAACACCTTATATTATAAAAAGCAAGCAGATGTATAACACAGCCGCTCGGCAGGCGTTGACGCGGTTTATATTTTTTATTACA
>JAHZHG010000010.1:0-9427 GCA_019420425.1 Clostridiales bacterium | reverse complement strand
AAGCAGGATATTGTCAGAAAAGGCAGTGGATGAAATTGAAAAGGATTATGGATTGGATTCGCAGCCATAAAAGGCAGGCCATTTTTATCGTAATTGTGCTGGCTGTGATTTTTTGCATCGGGATAGCTGTGGCTGTGATGCTGGGAATCAAAGGCGGATCGGAAGAACTTTCCGGAAAAGCGCCAGAGAAAACGGCGGTTTCAGCAGAAAATGAGCCGGTGGATAGCGGTACTGCCATTTACAGCAGTGCAGGAACAACACAACAAACAGATGCTTCGGGCGCCGAAAGTACCTCTTCAGATTCTGAAGCAAAAGAGGGTCAAACCAGGGAGCCTGGCGCCAGTTCGGAAACAGCGACGGCTTCCAAAGAGACCGAACATCCCTCCCATACGGATACAGTTACAGACTCGGGCAGTACATCTCATTCTTCCAGCCACGTAACCTCCCGGCCGAATGATGTGACGGATCATCCGTCCAGTGGAACAGAAGGGGGAGAAACGCCGCATGTTCATACGTGGGTATCTGTAAGCCCTGAGAACAGCGGGCATATGGAATATGGGGCGGAATGCCGCATACATGGGGCGAACGGGGAAGAACCGATGTTCTTTCGAACACTGAATGACTTATATCTCCATCAAGCGGCGGATGGCTGTATGTCCAGCTGGGGGACCGGCTTCAAGGGCCTGGCGTATAAATACTGTTCAGGATGCGGCGAAGAAGTCATAACGGGACATGTGCATGACTTTGGCACAGTGGAAAAGCAGGTCTACTTTGATAAGGTGACATGTGAATGCGGAATGGCTTTTACAGGAGGAAAGGATTACACGGCGCTGGAATCCTGGAAGACCCATGCAGACATCTATACAAGCCATGGATATCCAAGAGAGGAGCATGACACCTATCAATCCGGAACAGGAAGCATTACGCGGTACGAGGCTACGAAAGCTTGCACTTGCGGATGGCGCCCAGTCGATGATACCCCGGTTTATTAACCGCAGAAAAAGAGAAGCAGACATAAACAGCTTTTGGATTTTTCACTGTCATCTGCCCAAAAGGATATTTGATGATGACGGGGATATTATATTTATTGCGCGCCGAAAGCTTGTATCATGCGAATTCCTCATAACTGCAACCGCCGACTGGACTGCTCCCATCGGCTGTACGGCATGTAGTTTCACTATTTTACTATGGTATACCTGGTACTTCTTGCTCTTCCATTCTGCTTTAACAGATTACTTTTTACCAATTTTTTCAGGATTCTGACAGCAGTAGATGAACTCACTCCAAGCAATCTGATTCTATCATTTCTTGTAACAGCTCCATGTAACCAAGCGTATTCCAATACTTTTTCTCCTCTGGCACTGGTTTGTACATCATCGGAATTGTTTACCAACAGTTCTGAGGGAAGTGCCGAATTACTGCCCTTTTTATATTTTGCGTTAATATTCGGCAGTATGATCTTGAAAGCATTTTTCGAGGTTTCACCGCTTTCGGATTCTGGGAAGTCATCCTCCAAAAAGGATTTTTGATGATAACCGGGGTGTTGGTACCTACGCCCAGCTCCAAAAATAAAATATGAAGATTTTGATGCCGCCGGTTGAAATCATCATAACGATTGGAAGCCGCATACCAGCCATCGTCCTGCACAAAGGTTATATCGCAGCGCACATTCATGGCCATAGGAGTGCCGCATACCGGGCATTTGGGGATCAGCTCCGATGGAATCTTCATATCCGTTTGCTCAGCTACCATCTGCCGGACTGTTGCCTCATGATCAAAGGATAGAATCCGCCGGAATACATATCCTGCCTCGTTAGGGTGCATAGTGCAAAAAAGTAATGAAATCCATGAAATAGTATCATGGAATCCTTTGTGGGAGAATTATTTTCCGGAAAGGCACGGAATGAGCTTGCCGGAGCAATACGCGGCCGGGGAGCGTTTCGGGGGATTCAAAAGTGGGATCTGATATTTCGGTATCGAACAGCACAACGGATTGGAATATGAAGACGAGGAGGATAGAAGTCCTGGAACAAATTTGTTATGACCTTCATTTCGAAATGAGATGCCATCTATTATACATAATAAAGCGCATGTCATGAAGAATGGGAAGCGGGCGGTTCGAAAAAGTTCAGTCATTTTGAAAGGGCAACCGCCCGTGGATCCCGATAAGAACAGGCAGGCTTTGGACAGCCGGGGAGGGTTTGATTTTTATATCTACAAGAGAAATGCCGTGCTGCTGTATTTTATTCTGCAGGAGAAAGCAAATATAAAGGAACTATGCGGCGCCATGCTGAAACTGCTCACCAAGCCCTATGAATGCCACATGATCGACTTTCTCTGCGATGCGGGGAATTATTTCGAGATGACGCGATGATTTTGCCCCATGGAAAGGACGGGTACTGTTGATCCTGTCGGAGGACGATTCCATCTTTTTACAGGCGTGCAAGGATGTCCTAAGCGTCATCATGCAGCACCCTGACGTTGTCACAAACCTGACTGGTGGGCATCTGGCGATGTTTGAGTAAAAACGCAGGAGAGAGGCTGTTCCTCTGACCTGCGTTTTTTATTCAAACATCCTTTTGGATATACAATGCCGGTGCTGTATACGGGAGTTATCTCAGCTTCCAGCTGGCGCTTTGCCGCTGCAGCTCCACCATCCGGCGGAACAGTCCGCCCTTTTCCATCAGCTCTGTTGGGGACCCCTGTTCCGCCGCTTTGCCGTCGGCTAGGACAACGATTTTGTCCGCTGCCTCCACGGTGCGCATCCGATGGGCGATCACCAGCACCGTCTTGCCGGCCAGCAGGCGGGAGAGCGCCTCCTGCACCCTGGTTTCGTTTTCCACATCCAAACTGGCGGTGGCTTCATCCAGCAGCACAATAGGCGCGTCCTTTAAGAGCGCCCGGGCGATGGAAATGCGCTGGCGTTCCCCGCCGGAGAGCTTGGCTCCGTTTTCCCCGATGGGGGTGCCGTAGCCCTTGGGCAGCCTGCGGACAAACTCGTCGCAGTTGGCGGCTTTAGCGGCGGCAAGCACTTCCTCGTCGGTGGCCCCGTGTTTGCCGAGACGGATGTTTTCCATCACCGTGTCGTCAAACAGCACCACGTCTTGAAACACCATCGAGTAATCGCTGAGCAGCACTTCCGGATCCACGGTGGAAATATCCACGCCGCCCACCTGAATAGAACCTCTGGTGACGTCCCACAATCTGGCGGCAAGCCTTGCGCAGGTACTCTTGCCGGAGCCGGAGGGGCCGACCAGCGCCGTGATTTCCCCCTCTTTGGCGGTAAAGCTGACGTCTTGCAGGACGTCTTTTTTGTCATAGGCAAAGCCCACATGGTCGAATACGATATCGTGGCCGTTCGGCTTGAAGGCTTCCGACCCCTCCGCCGCAGGCGTATCGTAGATCTCATTCATGCGGTCGGCCGACACCTGGGAGACGAACATCTCCGCAATCAGGGCAAGGCTCTGGTCGAAGGGAGCGTAGATGCGGGTGATGACCAAAAGGAACAGGAATAAAAGCATAAAATCGATCTGCCCGGAGAGGATCAGGCTTGCGCCCACAAGAATGGTCGTCGCCACGCCCAGGCGCATGATGACACTGGCAGCGTTGACAAACAAGCCGGTGGAAAGCTCGCCTTTGATCATGACCTTTTCATGGTCGTCAATTTTTCTGTTGAGTCCTTCCAGATACCGTTCCTCCTGATTGGTGGCGCGGATCTCCCGCACATTCTCCAGTGCCTCCTGGATGCCGTCGGAAACCCGGACAGCCGCTTTTTTCGTCCGTTCGGAAGCTCGGGCGGCCATTCTCCGGCTGCCGAACAGCAGTCCAAAGGCCACCGGCACGCCCCACAGGCAGGCAATAGCCAGCCGCCAGTCGTAAACGAGCAGGCAGACGGCGATGATCGCCGTGGAAATGTACGCGCCGTACAGATACCCCAGCACATGGCTCCAGACGTGCTCCATGCGGTTGACGTCCCCCATGAGTGTCTCGGTAAGGTCGGCCAGATCCCGCTTGCCAAAATAGCCCAGCGGCAGTTTGCGGAGCCGCTCTGCCAGACGCAGGCGGGTCGTTTTGACCTCGCCGTACACCAGCCCGTAGGTGGCCTTATACTGCTGCAAATGGGTAATAAAGGACAGAAGGACAAATAAAACGGTCAGACCGATGGGAAGCCAGACGCCGGGCAGCGGATTTTCGTCTGTCAGAGTCCCTATAAAGCCGGACATCATCAGGTACAAAACACCGATGCCGACCATGACGACCAGATTGACGATCACCGTCCAGAAGACGCCTTTTTTGGTGTTTTTCAGGCCCTGATCGGTCAGGGCGTATTTCCGCTGGAATTTTTTGCTGAACATTTACTCCGCCTCCTTTTCGCTGGTGGAACCGCCTGTCAGCTTCCACTGCACCGCCCGGTTGTAATCCGCCCACATCCGGGCATACAGGCCGCCCGCAGCCGTGAGCTCCTTGTGCGTCCCCTGCTCGGCGACGCGGCCTTCCTCCAGAACGATGATCTTATCCGCCCCGACCACGGTGGACAGGCGGTGGGCGATCATGATGACGGTGCGGCCTTTGGTCAGCACGGCGAAGGCTTTCTGAATTAAGACCTCGTTTTCCGGGTCGGCAAAGGCTGTGGCCTCGTCCAGTACCACGATGGACGCGTCCTTCAGAATCGCCCGGGCTAAAGCAATACGCTGCTGCTCGCCGCCGGAAAGGTAGGTGCCCTCTGTGCCGATCTGCGTGTCCACGCCGTCTGGCAGCTTTTCGAGGATATCCCCGCACTGGGCGGCTTGCAGCGCCTCCAGCACCTGCTCCCTTGTGGCATCCGGACGGGAAGCCCGGACATTTTCCAGAATGGAAGCCTTAAACAGCCGGCTGTTCTGAAATACAAAGGCTACCTGATCCATCAGCACATGGGGATCGATCCGCTTCACGTCCACGCCGCCGACTTCCACCGTGCCGGAGGTGGCGTCCCAGAACCGGGGAATGAGGCTGGCAGCCGTGGTCTTGCCGCCGCCGGAGGGCCCGACCAGCGCCACCGTCTGCCCCGGCTCCGCTGTGAAGGAAATGTGGGAGAGGGCGGGGACGTCCGAACCGTCATAGGTAAAGCTTACATCCCTGAACTCCACCCGGTTGTCACGGGGCTTCTGCGGGTGGGCAGGCGCTTTTAAAACCGGGGCGTCCATCACCTGATTGATGCGCCCCAGAGCGGTATGCGCCAGCATCGTCCCGGCGGAGGCAAACATGATGCGGGCCAGCGCCGTGGAGATGATAGCGGAGAATACCGCGTAGAAAACAAAATTCGTTATGAACCCGGCGAAATCTCCGCCGGCCAGCGCGCCGGGGGCAAGGAATAAAACGACTGGAACCAGGAACACAAAAGCTCCTTCGGTGAACGTTAGATTGATGGACTGGGGAACGCGGCACACCTTGTCCTGATAGTATCCGGCCTTGCTGCTGTAATCCTCAATGGCCTCTTTGAACGCTTTGAAGGAATAGACCGTCTGCTGGAAGATCTTTACCACCGGGATGCCGCGGACATACTCGGTGCCCGCCTTGGTCATCCGGTCCTGGGCCGCCTGATATTCTGCCATCAGCGCAGCGTTTTTGCCGCCCATCATGGAGAACATGGCGATGACGGAAATCACCGCCGCCAGCAGGCAGGCGGCGCCCATCCGCCAGTCAAAGACGAACATCAGCACCAGCATCGCAAGGAACATGATGACTGTGCCGACGATGTCCGCCAAGTTGTGGGCCAGCAGCGTTTCCGTATCGGCCGCTGCCGCGTCCAGCCGTCCCCGGATGAGGCCGGAGGCGTTGGCATCAAAATAGCCTAACGGAGCTTTCATCACACGAGCGACGCCTTGCTTGCGGATGTTGGACGCCGTGCGGAAGGCCGCCAGATGGGTGCACATCAACCCCAGAAAGTAGATCACAATGCCGCCCACCGCAAAGGCAAAGGCCAGCCAGCCGTACTGCGCGACAGACTCTGCCTGCGTCCAGTCCGGAGCCGCGGCGATCAGATCCCGCGCCGCCAGCCAGATGCAGATGTAGGGGACCATGCTCAGCAGCATGGCAAGCCCAGACAGGGCCAGGCCCAGAAAGGTCAGCCCCTTGTGGCCGCCTGCATAACGGAGCAGAGCCGCCACATCATTCCTTTTTTGTTTTTCCACAAAAACAACCTCCTTATTAAAAAAGTTAGTTATGGCTAACTAATGCGCAAAAAAGACGGGACTATTGTCCCATCAATTCAAGCCATCCGGCTGTATAGAAAGTGCGGAACTGTGTCACGTCCCGGTGCGCCTGCTCCCGGGGCATATCGTGGATCACAATTTCAAACAGTCCGTTGAACACGCCGCTGGCGATGATATGGCAGAGGGATTGATCCAACTGTGGGATATCCTTGCCCAGCCGGCGCAGCACCTCCATGTATTTAAGGGTATATTCCACCTCTACTTCCACCATATTGTGGACAAAATGCTCGTAGGAGGTTCCCTCCGCCCGGCAGAGCAGCAGGTTGACCGGCTCCCGGTGCTCGCAGATGTAGTCCACCATCCAGTCCACATAATCACTGGAGGCTTCGCCCATGTGCGCCGGCTGCTCCTGTTCCGGCAGCTCGGCAAAGCCTGTCTGGGCTTCCATGAACCGGCCCATCAGGGCGGCGGCGTGGGGCTCTACTAGAGAGGCGAACAACGCCTCCTTGCTGGAAAAATAGCCGTAGAACGCCCCGGTGGTCACGCCAGCATTTTTGACAATCTGCCGCAGAGAAGCGCCAAGGAAGCCCTTTTCGGAAAATTCCTCCAAAGCGGCCTGCTGTATTTTTTCTAAGGTATCGGATGACTTTTCTTCCATATCGGCCTCCATATAACAGTGTTATGTAACGATGTTATAATATATCTTGACAAAGGTTTTGTCAAGAGGAAATTATGATGATGAGGTAAATAGGCAAGTCCTTTTGCCTGCCGGCACATAAAGCAAAGACGGAGAGCCGCAGAATATGCGGGGCTCCCCGTCTTTGCATATCATGATCATTTTTCCGGTTTTGTTTCTATTCCGTTGCAGGGAAGAGAGGTCATGCTGTGCAGGCTGATCCCCAGCGTGGAAAGGTTGTGCAAGGTCGCCGATACGGAGGGCGGCAGCAGCCCGGCAACCCCCAGGGCGATCAGCCCTCCATTGAACCCGAGGACAAAGCGGTAAATATTGCGGATGCGGCTGTTTAACGCCATGGCAAGCTGCCGCAGCCGCGCTAGCTCCCACAGGCTTTCCGCCGCAATGGTGATGTCGGCGATCTCCTGCGCGATGGCGGCACCGTCGCTGACGGCGATCCCAGCGTCCGCCTCAGACAGGGCCGGGGAATCGTTGATGCCGTCTCCCACCATGATGACGGTATGCCCCTGCGCCCGCAGCGCCGCTACATAATTTGCCTTATCCTCCGGCAGCACCTCAGCACAAAATTCATCGATCCCGATACGAGAAGCAACCGCTTCGGCTGTGCGCCGGCTGTCGCCGGTCAGCATAACGACCTTTTGTATCCCGAGCCTGCGCAGGGCGGCAAGAACGTCCTGCGCTTCCTCGCGCTGAGGATCAGCGATGCAGATGACAGCTGCCAGCTGCCCGTCGATTGCCAGGTACAGATGGGAGCATTCTAAAGGCAGGGCGTCGAATTGTTCCTGTTCCCCGGCGGGAACCGTACAGCCTTCGTCCTCAAAAATGAAGTGGGCGCTGCCGATGAGCACACGCTCCTGCCCGACAGAGCTGGAAATCCCATGCGCTACCAGATAATTGACCTTGGAGTGGAGTTCCTCGTGCTTGAGATCCCGGCGCTTTGCCTCTTCCACAACGGCGTTAGCCATGGAGTGGGGAAAATGCTCCTCCAGGCAGGCCGCCAGCCGCAGCATCTCCGTTTTCCTGTGCCCGCTGAAAGGGATTATCCGCACAACCTTAGGACAGGCACGGGTGAGGGTGCCTGTCTTATCAAACACAATGGTATCCGCCCGGGCGATGGTTTCCAGAAACTTCCCGCCCTTCACGGTGATATGCTCCCGGCCGGCTTCGCGCATGGCAGACAGTACGGCAAGCGGCATGGCAAGCTTTAACGCACAGGAGAAATCCACCATCAGCACCGATAAGGCGCGGGTAACGTTCCGGGTCAGGATAAGGCTGAGCAGACTGCCCGCAAAGGTGTATGGCACCAGTTTGTCCGCCAGATTGGCAGCCTTGCTTTCCGTCGCCGACTTCATCTGCTCCGAACGCTCGATCATGGCCACGATCTGGTCGTAGCGGCTCTGGCCGGAAGTTTGCCGGACTTCGATCGTGCAGGCTCCTTCCGCGATGGTGGTTCCCGCGTAGACAAGGCTGCCTGGCCGTTTGGCTGCCGGCAGGGATTCTCCTGTCAACGAAGCCTGATTGACCATCGCTTCGCCGTCTGTCACCATACCGTCCACCGGGATAACGCCGCCGACGCGGACTGCGATCCGGTCACCCGGCCGGATTTGGGATACCGGCGTCAGGACTTCGCCTTCCGGTGTGTTCAGCCATACCCTGTCCACATTTAAGGACATACACTGCGCCAGATCCTGCACCGATTTTTTCCTGGTCCATTCCTCCAGAAGCTCTCCCAGCTCCAGCAGGAACATGACCGAACCGGCCGTGGCAAAATCCCGGCGGATAATGGACAGGCCGATGGAAACGGCGTCCAGCAGTTCCACCTTGATTTTATTCTGCCTCAAGCAGCGCAGGCCTTTGCGCAGAAAAGGGACGGCGTGCCACAGCACCCGGGCGATTCGCAAAGGTGTGGGCAGAAACAGGGTGCTTACGAGTTTCAGCGCCGCTTTGTCCACCAGCTTTTCCTCGAACTGGCGGTTGAGCATACGGCTGCTGTGCGCCGGCAGGGATACGCTCTGCTCCGCCTGTTTCCAGGAAAACTGCCGCACAGCCTGCAAAACCGTCTCCCTTGCTCCGGTATAGTACAGGATGACGCAGCCGGTGCGTTCATGCACCGTTACCCGGCTGGTCCAGCTCTGCTTTTGCAACCACGCTTCCAGCAGATCCGCCTGGCGCAGGCTCATTTCCTTCTGCTTCAGCCTGCATTGCAGCCGCATCCGTCCTCGGCTCTCGTGTATGATTACTGCATTCATTGAAAAACCTCCATGAAAAAGGGAGCCGCAGTCACGGCTCCCTTTGCTGCGGATGATTCATTCTTCCGGCTCTTTGTTTTCCTCATCGTTTTCGTCAGCGATCTCAGCCGCGGCTTTTTCCTCCGCTTCTTTTGCAGCCCGCTTTTCATTAATATCCTTGGCGGAGGCCAGGATATCCCCGGCGTTTTCCTGCACTGTGGCGACGGTCTTCATCGCCGAATCTTTCATGCGCAGCCCTGCGGCAGTTATATGGGTATACGCCTTTTTGGCATCCTTGCTGGAAAGGATCTTGA
>JAHZHG010000001.1:38245-47884 GCA_019420425.1 Clostridiales bacterium | reverse complement strand
CTGCCAGGGCTGAATACGAAAGCCGATAGATAAAAAATCGGAAGTTCTTTGGCTTTCCGCCGGAGAACAGCTGTTTTCTAGCCATTCTAGTGTAGAAGAATCTCCGGTATGGAGAGCCTATCGTGAAAAATGAAAGCCCTCCGCATTTGTACTCACGCTTTAGAAACATAGCTCCGAGCGGCAGCGTATGCCCTGCAAGACGATAGGTGAATTTGGGGCTTTTTGTGAGCATAGCTGCAGGCCCGGGAGTATGTCTGACCGAAGGGAGTTTACGGACGGGCCTGCTTATGGGCGGCGGAGCAAAAAGCCCCAAATTCGCCGTGTCTTGCAGGGCATACGCTGCCGCTCGGGGCGTCCGGGAATCCAATATGTGTAAAAAAGTATATGATTTTACTCAATGGATTTAGGACTGTAGCCAGGGGGAGTGCCGTATCCATTCATCATCGAAGCAGCCTCCCCGCCACAGCGGCGTCCGGGTATCCAGCATATATAATGAACTACAAAAAAAGCAACTGCCTTTATCTTTCAAAGCAGCTGCCAGCAAAAAACAAGCCTGAGGCTCTCCTTTAGTGAACCTCAGGCAAAATCATCTATTCCTGTATTGCTTTTTCAATCACCTTCCATATCTCCGGCCGCTCGAAGGTCAGGCACCAGGCGGCAATCCCGCCCAGGTCATACGTTTTTACAAGACCTGCCTTCACCTCCAGGGACAGCTCATTCTCGAACCATATCTGATACAGCGCTCCTCCGCTTTCCCACTGGGCATATTGCTGGGAAGTCTCCGCATTCCAGCTGGCCGATGCCCCGTTCTCGGTAAGGACGTTTCCCGCACTGTCCATGCCGAGAATCTCGCTGGACACCTCTGTCTCTCCGTTCTCGTTTGTTTTTGTACGCCAGAGCCGTGTGTAGAACGGCACTGCGCTGATAATCTTTTCTTTGGGAACCTCCTCCAGCAGCGCTTTAATTCCATTTTCTTCGAAGGAAAGGGAGGCAACGCTGCCTGCTTCTGAACCGTCATAGTGTTCATCGTAGCCCATCATGATCACATAGTCGATCACTTCTCCCTGTGCGCCCCTGTCGTAATAGGCTGAAAACGGCATGGGAACCGTCACATCAGAGGACAAAACCAGCCCTGCCTCCCTGCATTTAATCGACAGCTCGCGGATAAACTGAAGATAGGAGGCCGCCGCTTCTTCAGGAACCGCCTCGAAGTCCAGATTAATTCCTTCAAAGCCGTATTCCCCGGCCTGACTCACCAAGTAATCGGCCATCTTTGCCCTAGTTTCATAGGAGGACAGCAAAACAGCCATATCCACCTCGGATTTAAACGTAAAGTTATCGATCAGCGCCCATACCTCCAGGCCGGCGGCGTGGGCCTTTTTTACGTATTCCTTGTCTGCATAGGACTGGATGTCCCCTGCATTGTTCTTTATTGCGTACCAGGTGGGGGAAATCACATTGACCCCGGTCATGTCTTTGATGGTGTCCTCCAGCAGACCGTTTACATCCGGATTTGTCACCATATGCCAAACCAGATTGATCCGGTGATCCCGCAGCTGATTCGTATAAACCGGCTCCTCAAAACCGCTCTCTGTAACCTCTGTGCGCACGTTGTCCAGGCGTTTGTTTTGGATGTAGCCGATATAGCCGTTTTCCGAAAGCACCTTTGTCCAGTCCTCCAGCTGTTCAAGCACGTACACCCGCGCACCTGCGCTCTGGTCAGTGAGAATCGGGCTTTTGATTCCTCCCTGATAGCGGATTGCGGTGTCCTTATTCACCTCCGCCACCATGCGTTCGCCCCAAACAGAGGTAATCACCACACGGTTCGGCTCGGTCTCCCGGTGAAAATCTATGGCCGTGTATTTTTTGACAAACTCCAGATCAATATATACGGTATCCCCTTCCTGCACCAGTATGGTATATCCCTCCTGGGCTGCCTCGTCATCGACGGTGTATGCCGACGTCCCCACCGGTATCTGGATCAGCTCCGTAGGGGTCGTATACAACAGCTTTGACAGGCTGGTATCCCAGTAAAATTTGTTATTAAGATAGGTAGAAACTGCCTCATAGGACAGATATATCCGTTCTCCGTCCAGGCGGGCACGAAATTCGGCGACCGTATCGTCCAGTACGACTGCGGCCTCATCTTCTCCGTATGTGCCGAAATAGTCTGCGCTCTCCATTCGTTCCTTTGTTGGTATGTATCGGCTGATTATCGTGTACGCCCCCCAGATCAGCGCCAGAAAAATGATCAGGCACAGGGCCAGCAGAACCGGCCCCGGCCGTTTTTTCTTTTTCATTTATTTACACCTCCCGTGCATTATCCGACGTCATTATACCAATTTATCCACCGTTCGTCATTATTTTTCCTTTCTTTTGCAAAGAATTAATAAAATCTCAAGATTTGGCGTACAGGGGGAAACCAGCCGGAAAATCTGTTATCGCTGTATCCTTGTAAAAGAAATTCCTTTAATCCGGGATTCTTCATCGCTGATAAAATCCCGCATATAGCCGCAGTCTTCTTCCAGAAGGCAGGCCCTGGCAATCTCCTCCGGCCCGCTCGGCTCTCCCTCCAGCAGAAGGGAAAAGCCTGCCTCCTCATACTGCTTCAGTTCCCGAAACAGAGGTGATTTTTTGATTGCATTATCCTTGGCTTTCAAACTGAACCCTCGCTTTGGCTTACAAGATTGATCTATTTGTTGATAGGATCTGATTTCGTGATGTAATATTGGCGCAGATAGGCCCTGAACGGTAATATTTTTATATCATAAGTAAAATTGGGTAATAAATATGTGATAGAACATCCGATGCGGCTGACTGACGATAGACAAAGACGGCAAACATGCCATGCACGAGAGATGTAAACAAAGTGCGTAAACCGGCCCTCCTTTCTCAATTCCGGTCATAGCCTTCTGCTGTATTCTATTATATATAATAAGTGAAAGTTTTGCAAGGATATTTTAACCACTTTACATATTCGGTTTTTTGGGTATATAATATAATGGACTATAGATAAATCAGCATTTATGGGTTAGGATGTGATTAGATGAAAATCGAAAAGATTAATGACAATCAAATACGCTGCACCCTTACGCGAGAAGACCTGGCTAACAGAGAAATCAAGCTCAGTGAACTGGCCTATGGAACCGAAAAGGCAAAGTCGCTGTTTCGTGATATGATGCAAAAAGCTGCCCACGACTTTGGGTTTGAGGCAAACAACATCCCGCTGATGATAGAGGCCATTCCCATATCTCCGGATTCGATCATCCTGATTATCACCAAGGTGGAGGATCCGGAGGAGCTGGATACGCGGTTTTCCCGCTTTTCCACGGAGGATGATGCCCCGGACGGAAATATTCGCCCGGATAGTCCTGTGGAACGGCTCACCGGAGCCGATGATATCCTTGACCTGATCCGCAAAATTCATGAAGCCAAGCAGGCTGCCGCCAAGCGGCTCCAGGAGGCTTCCGCGGAGGTTCCTGAGCAGAGTGTGGAGGAGGAGGCTCACGAAGAGGCATCCAGGCTTACCCGTTTTTATCTGTTTGACCATCTGGATGATGTGATCCGCGTATCCCATGTACTGGGCCCGGTTTATCACGGCCCCAGCGTCCTGTTTAAGAACGCAGAGGCAGGCGAATACTATCTGATCCTGAAGATGGCCGACAATTCACCGGAAGCCTTCAATAAGGCCTGCAACATCCTCTCCGAGTACGGCATTCAGTGCAGCTACGCCCCCGGCATGGAGGAATATTTCACCGAGCACATGGAGGTCATTGTACCCGCGGATGCTCTGCAAAAGCTGAGCCTTGTATAACTCCCAAGCGTAAGGTATTGGTAGCGGCGGAGGATTCTGAACGGTTACCGATATTTCGTCAGCGTAAAAGGGGCCGCACGATAAACGTGCGGCCCCTTTGGTCTGTCCGATTAGTTCTCTTCTATTGCTTTCAGAAATGCGTTCAGCCGTTCTACCAGCAGCTCCGGATCGATTCCGTGAACCATAGCAGCCTCCTCCAGAGACTCGCCTTGGGAAGAGGGGCAGCCGATGCAGTGCATTCCGCTGGCCATCAGTGCCGGCGCCATCTGCGGATCGAGCTGCAGAATTTCGCCGATCAGCATTTCCTTCGTTACCTGCTTTGCCATGTAAGTTTCCTCCTTCGCCTTGTATGTGCCTATTATAATACTTTTGTTCTTCCAATGCAAGCCCCTGGCTTTATGGCTCTTCATAATAGCTGATGGTATTTTTCCCTTTTTTCTTGCTTTCATACATCGCCACATCTGCCTGACGCAGGCTCTTTTTGTAGGAAAAACCTTCGGCAGAAACAAAGGTAATCCCCGCGCTGAAATGAATCGGCATCTGTTTATCCGACTGCAGGCGCTCAATCAACTGATAAATCCGGGTATTCAGCAGCTCTTTGGACATCACGTTTTTGATAAATATGATAAACTCGTCGCCGCCAAACCGGCCGAAAATATCATTCTTCCGGAAGGTTTCCCGCAGCTTGTCCGCCATCCTCAGCAGCGTTTCGTCTCCTTTTTGATGGCCATACCGGTCATTAATCATTTTAAAATTATCCAGATCCAAAAGAATCAATGCCCCCGCACAGCGTCCGCTGCAGCCCTGTACCCACGCGCTCACCTGCCGTTCAAACGTGCGGCGGTTGTAAATTCCGGTCAGCGGATCCAGATTGGCTGCCGCCTCTCTCTCCATTTCCCTCTTTTTCTCGGAATCGATGTCCTTTAGATACAGCAGCGCATACATACTGCCGTTATACCGCTCGGTAAAGATGTGGAGAACCAGCCTCATCCAGTGCACGGTTCCGTCAGCCATATATCTCTGGAAGCTGTAGTGTGCCGTATGGCGGCCTTCATGGTATATACGCCGGATATATTCCGGTTCGGTGTAGGCGCTGCAGCTTTTCCTGTCCTCGGGCAGAACAATCTTATCCAGGTGGTTATGCATGACCTGGCTGAAGGTACACCCCTTTTTCTCCGCCTCTTCCCGGTAGCCTGACCACAGGCCTCCCGCAGACTGCAGCTCGTCCTCCTCCACATCCACCTCCGCATAGGCGGCTGTCTCCGTGAGCATTGCCTGATAAAAGTCGTTCTGCCGCATATATTTCAGCTCCACCGTCCGCTCCTGCTTTGCCGGATCAAGCACTACAATAACCGTGTCCAGATCCTGAAGCTCATGGCCAATGTGCTGCGTCTTTATCCTGAACCACTCATATTCCCCCTGCTTGTTGCGCAGCAGAAAGTCCCCGGTCTGTGCCTCCTGCTTTTCTTTTACCTTAGAGAACAGGCTGACGAACTCTCCGGCAAAATGCGGGTGAACCAGCTTTTCCCGAACCCAGCTTTCCGGGAAGTCCGCCTCCCGTGTTTTCTCGCCGGCCGTCAGCACACGTTTGGTATGGAAATAAATCCCCCGCTTTCTCTCGTTATACTCAAACATCTCGCAGGTATTGTCTCCTCCCAGGAATCTGGGCTGCTCCAGCTCGCTGATTATCCGGTGGTACCCCATTATACAGATTTCATCGCTCTCTCCGTCGTCAGAACGCACTCCCAGGCACCGGACCAGCACCTCGCCCTTGCGCGGATGGCTCCAGGTATATTCCAGCTGTACCATTTCCCGGCTGTTGATCATCCGCTCCACAGAATGATTTACATAATTGTAATAGCCGTCATTAATCCGATTGTACCAGTGAAAGTAGCATTCCTCAGGCGTCACCGGGCATTCAATCCCCATGACCTGTTTCATATTTTCATCTGCATACATGGCATAGGCATTGGCCTCCCGGTTCATCCGTATCTCCCATAGCCCAAGGCCGGTAGCCTTTAAAATGTCCCCGGAAATCTGTTCCTCCTTCCGTTCCCCTTTTGTATTTTCTTTCTTTTGGTACGGCAGACGGCGGGCGTCGATATATTCCCGCTCAAACTGTTCCTCTGTGCATGGCCGTCCCGGGTAGTAACCCTGTACCAGCTCCGGTTCCAGCCTCTGCAGTACCTCCAGCTCGTTTTCCGTCTCGACGCCCTCGCAGCACACGCGGATTTTCCTGCTTTTTGCCAGCTCAATCATATTGTCCAGCAGCTGATAATTATACGTATTCTGCTGGACCTGGCTCACAAAGCAGCGGTCCATCTTGATCTCGTCGATCTGCAGGCGGCTTAAATAGCCCAGGCTGGAATATCCGGTGCCAAAATCGTCAATGGCAATCTGTATCCCGACCTTTTCCCAGCGGTCAAACAGCCGGTTAAAATAATCGCAGTCCTCCAGCTGCATACTCTCCGTAACCTCCAGGGTAACTGCCTTCCCGGGAAGCCCTGTCCTTTCCAGAATCTGCAGTACCGCTTCGGCAATGTGCTCCTCGCGCAGCTGGACATACGATATATTTACACTAATCCCAAAATCCGGCAGCTTTTCCCGCCATTTCCGGCACTGGTTAAAGGCCTTTTCCATAATCCATTTCCCTGTGGAGCAAATCATCCCTGTCTGCTCCAGGATCGGGATAAACTCGTCCGGCGGCACCTCCCCTCTGCTGGGGGAATGGTAGCGCATCAGTGCCTCCGCCCCTCTGGTTCTCCCGGTAAGCGTATCGAGCTTTGGCTGGTACCAGATTTCAAAGCCTTTATAACCTCTGCGTATACTTTTCAGCAGTTCATTCTGGAGGTCAATCCGGCTGAGCTGCTGACGGTAATCTTCAATGGAAAAGAAGGACAGGATATTTTTCCCCTGCTTTTTTGCGTGATCCAGGGCGTTCTCTGCATACTGGCAGAGTACGCTGCCGTCTGCCATTCCGGTCATGGGATAGGCGGCCGCTCCTGCGGAAACGCTGCATATTCCCTGCAGGCGTTCTTGCATTTTTTCGTACAGCCCGATGACCTCTTTTTCCTCGCCGCCCGGCAGCACCGCGGCAAAGCAGTCTCCGTCCAGGCGGTAAACCCTGCCCGCCCCGGCCGCCGCGTCCTCCAGGACATCGGCTATCCCTTTCAGAATCCGATCGCCTGTTCCCCGCCCGTATTTGATATTTATATTTTTGAAATTGTCAATTCCAAGAATAAACAGATGTCCCTTTTCTCCCCTGGCCAGCAGCTCATCCAGATCCTCAAGCAGCCTGGCCATGTTCATCAGGCCCGTCACCGGATCCGTTTTCGTGCCAAGCTCCCGATCGGAAATCAGTCCGATCATCCGCTCCGGGCGGCCGTCCAGGCCAAAGATCAGCTTACCTCTGGCTCTGACCCAGATCCACTTGTTTTCGCGATCCAGAAGGCGGTACTCCTGATTATGGGTATCCAGCTCTCCGCTCCTGAGCTGCTCGAGCTCCTGTTTCAGCGCGGCTCTGTCCCGAAAATAAACAATCTCCAGCCACTCCTCCATTAAATAGCCCTCTTCTCTTTCGGGCAAAGCAAACTTTTCACTTATCTGGCTGGCAAAGCGCAGCCTGTCCTCGGCCAACTCCCACAAATACAGATGATCATCTGTGCTTTCATTCAGAAAAACGAGTGTATTCAGATAACCGGCCATGGATTTGGCCGTCCATTTTTTCTCATTCGTTCTGCTCACGGTTCCCCTCCCGGTTACTTTGCTTATTCCCAATTATACCCTGAGACGTCCGTTTTTTCTATACAGGAGCGCAATTTTATGATAAAATTGTACATTATGCGCGGGTATCCGTATCACGTGCACGAAAAAAAGGAGTATACTATGTTTGCACTTATCGAATCCGTCAATAAGGCGGTCAATGATTTTGTCTGGGGCATCCCCGCTATGGTCTGTATTATCGGAGTGGGCCTGCTGCTGAGCCTGCGCACCCGATTTATCCAATTCCGCAAATTCGGCTATACCTTCAGGGTCACTGTCGGTAGGCTTTTCCACAAGCGTGAAGCCGAGGACGGCGCGATTACCCCGTTCCAGGCAGTCTGTACGGCCCTGGCTGCCACGGTAGGCACCGGAAACATTGCCGGCGTGGCGGGGGCGATTGCCATAGGCGGCCCCAGCGCTGTGTTCTGGATGTGGATTTCCGCTCTGCTGGGTATGTGTACGAAATTTTCCGAGGTAACCCTGGCCGTTCATTTCCGTGAAAAAAATAAAGAAGGCGACTGGGTCGGCGGCCCGATGTATTACATCAAAAACGGCCTGTCCCGCCGCTGGAGATGGCTGGCTGTCCTTTTCTCCGCTCTGGGTATACTCACTGTTTTCGGCACCGGCAACGCCACCCAGGTAAACACCATCACCACTGCCATCGACTCTGCCCTGATGAATTATGGCCTGGTCAATGCGGATACGGTATCTGCGTTTAACCTGGGGCTTGGCATTGTGATCATGATACTCGTGGCCCTGGTGCTGCTGGGCGGCATTAAACGGATCGGCCGCGTTACGGAAAAGCTGGTGCCGTTTATGGCGCTGCTGTACATTCTTCTGGCTCTCGGCGTGATCCTCACCCATATCCAGAATGTTCCCGGCGTTTTCCGTTCCATCTTTGAAGGCGCATTTTCTCCGTCTGCCGTTACCGGAGGCGCGGTGGGCTCCCTGTTCCTCAGCATGAAAAACGGCGTTTCCCGCGGTATCTTCTCCAACGAGGCGGGCCTTGGTACCGGCTCCATCGCCCATGCGGCGGCCGATACCCCGGATGCGGTCAAGCAGGGCTTCTTCGGTATCTTTGAAGTATTTACCGATACGATTGTGATCTGTACCCTGACTGCCCTGGTCATTCTCTGCAGCGGCGTTGAGGTGAATTACGGTACGGCCGCAGGCGCGGAGCTGACCATCAGCGGCTTTACCGCCACCTACGGCAGCTGGGTATCCATCTTCACCGCAGTGGCTCTGTGCTGCTTTGCCTTCTCCACCATTATCGGCTGGGGCCTGTACGGCACACGCTGTATCGAATTTATCTTTGGATCAAAGGTCAACCGCCCCTTTATGCCGGTCTACTCCGCAGTCGCCATTTTGGGGGCAACCGTAGATCTGGGTCTGCTCTGGGGTATCGCCGATACCTTTAACGGACTGATGTCTATCCCGAACCTGATTGCGCTGTTCCTGCTGTCGGGAACCGTAGTAAAGCTGGTGAATACAAACAGTTCGACAAAATAACCGCCGCTCAGTTTCGCAGGCTGCCGTCCGTATTTACCGTAATCACCCGGCAGGGAATGGATTTTCCGCTGTTTTTCAGCGCGGTCACTGCCGCCCGCTCAATTCCGCCGCAGCAGGGCACCTCCATCCTGACGATGGTCAGGCTCCTGATTTCATTCCTGCCCAGGATTTCTGTAAGCTTTTCGCTGTAATCACCCTCATCCAGCTTTGGACAGCCGATGAGGGTGATCCTGTTCCGGATAAACTCTTCATGAAAATTTCCGTAGGCGTAGGCCGTGCAGTCTGCAGCAATCAGCAGATCGGCCCCGTCAAAATACGGTGCATTTACCGGTACCAGCTTAATCTGCACCGGCCACTGCTGAAGGCGGGATTGTACCGCGCATACCTGTTTGTCCGGCCCGCTGTTTCCCTCTCTGCGGATTTTTCCGGACTGGCTGCCCGGGCAGCCGCAGGGCAGAGGCTGCTTTTCTTCCCCGTGCTTTTTCTTCTGCACCGCCGCCTCATCATAAGCCGCTGCCTCTCTTTCCACGAAGGAAATCGCCCCGGTGGGACAT
>JAHZHG010000001.1:28978-38235 GCA_019420425.1 Clostridiales bacterium | reverse complement strand
GTAATCATCCCGCAGCAGCCGTGCTTTGCCATTCTCCATGCCAATCGCCCCTTCGTGACATGCTCCGGCGCACAGTCCGCAGCCGTTGCACTTTTCCTGATTAATCTGTATAATTCTTCGTACCATCTTCTTTTTCCTCCTTGTATTGCCTTTATGTGCTCAGTATAATGGAATCAAGCGCAGATGTATGTTGTCATGACAACAAAAGGAGAAAAAATGGATTATTCTTTTTTAGCCAAAACTGTTTTATTTCAGGGCACAGCGCCGGAGGATATCCGGTCAATGCTGGCCTGTCTGGACGCAGAAGAAAAGCAGTTTTCCAAAAATGCCGTAATCTTTCACGCCGGAGACACGGTGCGTTCCCTTGGGCTGGTGCTCTCCGGCAGTGTGCAGATCGAAAGCGATGATCTCTGGGGCAATAAAAGTGTGCTGGATCATATTGGCCCGGGCTCTGTTTTCGCCGAAACCTATGCCTGCCTCCCCCACGAGCCGCTGATGGTCAGCGTCACTGCGGCCGAAGCTTCAACTGTTCTGTTTCTGCGTGCCGACCGGCTGCTCACCCCCTGCCAAAACACCTGCGTCCATCACGGTCGGCTGATCCGCAGCCTACTCACCATATCTGCCCAAAAGAATCTGAACCTCTCCCGCCGGATTTTCCATACCTCCTCCAAAACCATCCGCGGCCGGTTGATTTCTTATCTTTCCTTTCAGGCCGCACAGCAAAAAAGCTGCCGGTTTACTATTCCCTTCAACCGGCAGCAATTGGCGGATTATCTGCATGTGGACCGCAGCGCCCTCTCCCACGAGCTTGGCAAAATGCAGCAGGAGGGGCTGCTGGAGACAAGCAGAAATTCCTTTTATTTAAAGAAGGACATCGGAAGCTGCGGATAATCTCCGCCATCCAGTCCCAGTTGTACGGAGGGCTTTGTTTTTCCGTGAAAATCACTCCCAACGGTTTTCAGCAGGCCATGGACATCGGCCAGCCTTTCGTAGTATTCTCTGTCCTCCCGGGTATGGTAGCTGCTGTAAACCTCTATTCCTGCGATACCGGCCCGGATCATGCGGTTGATCCGCGCTTCGTCACGGCCCACGGTTATCGCCGGATGGGCGAGCACGGAAAACCCGCCGCTGTCAACGATCATTTGCCGGGCTTCATCAAAGGAAATATACTGCACCGGCGCATGGCCGGTCTTGCCCTGGGAGAAAAAGTCCCAGTATACATTTACCAGGGGATTTTCGCTGCGGCTGCCTCCCGGGCGGTAGGGATTCAGCTGTACATTGTCTGCATTCCGTTCGTCTGCCAACGCAGCCTCCGCGATGATCTCTCCGGTGACCACACCGTTTCTGGCCAGGCGCAGACAGGCTTCATCCGCAAAATGCCAGCCCATTTCATGGGCAGCTTTCATCATCTGTTGCCCGGCCTGTATCTCCTGCCTCTGTACATCCTGCTCCAGCCGGACAAAAGCCGGATCCCCGGCATCCACGCCGTAGCCCAGCAGGTGCAGATTTACCCCGTCCAGCGTACAGTCAATCTCAATTCCCGGAAGCACCCTGATCCCGTATTTCTGCGCCGCCTCCACGGCAGGCCTTATTCCCCGCACACTGTTGTGATCCGTTACCGCAATTATCTCCAGTCCTGCCTTATGGCAGAGCTCCACCAGTTCCTCCGGCGAAAACTCTCCGTCCGGGCTGAAGCTGGAATGCATATGTAAATCCATTTTTCCCATAGCCGTTCCCTCCGTCTGTCCTGTCTCCTTCTGATTATAACGGATATTTTTTAAATTTCATCCTCAAAACATAAAAGTAAATTATGTTTGACTTTTTGTCGTATTTATGTATAATAAAGTCAGGAGGTGATGGCATATGCCACGCAATATTCCAATCAAAGTCGCCCGCGCGGAAAAGGATATGACGCAGAAGGCCCTGGCGGAGGCCGTAGGGATTTCCCGCCAGACCATGAATGCGATCGAGCAGGGGGATTACAATCCCACGATCAAGCTGTGCCGGGCGATATGTAAGGTTTTGGGAAAATCTTTAGATGAATTGTTTGGGGAGGAGAATTAAGATGAAAACGTATTGCAATTTCGATGAAAAGCAGCTGGCAGACCGGGGAACAGCCTTCCGCTATGGCTTTATTGCCGCCCTGGCGATGATGGTATCCGCTTATTTTGCAACGGATATACTGGAAATCCAGATAGAAAGATCGCTGCTCTTTTATATCTGCTTCTGGATTCCCGAAATCATTTGTGCGGTTACGCTGATTGTCAAGGATGCCTATGATGGGATTAACTCTCACCGCGGCAGAACGCTGATGGCCTTTTTCGGTATTCTGGGACTGATTCTCATTGTCCTTCCGGCTGTCCGTGTGTTGTCCGGCAAGTATCGCTTTGCCGAAGAGTTTTCCCACCTGTTTGTCGGTTTCTGTGTAATGATTCAAAGTCTGGTTTATTGGGTAAAACAATACAGTAACCAGAAAAAGTTTGCAGATTAACGAAAGGATTTGCTTGCGCTTATGAAACATAACGCTTTTGCTCTTAAGGGCACCATTCTCGATACGCCCTCTCCCGGCGCGCTGCGCTGCCGGGAAGGATATGTGATCTGTAATGACAGGCTGTGCGAGGGTGTGTATCCCTGTCTGCCGGATGAGTATAACGGACTTCCGGTGCTGGACTATACCGGCCGCCTGATTACCCCCGGGCTGACTGACCTGCATCTCCATGCTCCGCAGTACAGCTACTGCGGCACGGCCATGGATATGGAGCTGCTGGAATGGCTGGAGACCTACACCTTCCCGGAAGAGGCCCGCTATGCTGATCCGGAGTATGCAAAGGCCGGATACGGATATTTCACCCGCGCTCTTTTGCAGAGCGCCACTACCCGTGCCTGCATTTTTGCCACCATCCATACGGATGCCACGCTGGAGCTGATGCGCCAGCTGGAGGAGGCCGGCCTGGCCGCATATGTCGGTAAGCTGAATATGGACCGGAACAGCCCGGACAACTACCGTGAGCCCTCCGCGAAGGAGGGGCTGGCGGAAACCAAACGCTGGCTCGACGCCTGCCAAAGGGCAGATTTTACCCTGGTAAAGCCTATGCTGACTCCGCGGTTTACCCCCAGCGTAACAGACGGCTATATGCGCAGCATCGGAGAGCTGGCGGCAGAATACCGGCTGTCGGCGCAGAGCCATCTGTCGGAAAGCCCCGGAGAGATTACCTGGGTAAGCGAGCTTTGCCCGGAGGCGGCATTTTACGGGGAGACCTACTCCCGGTACGGACTGTTCGGCGGAGACTGCCCTACGGTAATGGCTCACTGTGTCTACAGCGCCGGGCCGGAGGCTGAGCTGATGAAGAAAAACGGCGTGTATATCGCCCACTGCCCCACCAGCAATGAAAATGTCATCGCAGGAATCGCTCCTGCGGCGCGGTATCTGCGCGGCGGCTGGCGCATCGGCCTGGGCAGCGATGTGGCCGGCGGGCATACGCTGAATCTGTTTGCGGTAATGGCTGCCGCGGTGCAGGTTTCTAAGCTGCGGTGGCGGTATGTGGATGATACAGAAAAACCGCTGACCATGGCCGAGGCCTTCTGGCTGGCCACGGCAGGCGGCGGCTCATTCTTTGGCAGAGTGGGCATGTTCGCCCCCGGGTATGCCTTTGATGCACTGGTGCTGGATGATTCCTCCCTGCAAAATCAGCGTTCGTTCACTCCCGCGGAACGGCTGGAGCGGTACGCCTATCTGGGGAGCGGACAGCCCATTGCCAAGTTTGTCGATGGGATACAGGTTCGATAAACGGATGATGCGGGCCCCGCTAAGGCGGGGCCCGCATATGTCATTTCGTGTACCGGGGCGTATATTTTCCCCTCCGGCCTTTCTTTGCCGGAAAGTGTATAATCGCTTTTTCCGGCCTTTTTACTCACTCAGCCGTGCAACTCCGCTCTTTCTCGCCGCCTTTCTGGTTGCCTCTGCAACGGCGTCCTTCACTCTCGGGTCAAATGCCTTCGGCAGAATATAGTCTGCGCTCAGCTCCTCGTCCGAAACAAGGCCTGCAATCGCATAGGCTGCGGCTACCTTCATCTCATCATTGATATCCGAAGCCCTCACATCCAGCGCTCCGCGAAAGATGCCCGGGAAGCAAAGAACGTTGTTTACCTGATTCGGATAATCTGAACGTCCGGTAGATACCACTGCCGCTCCTGCAGCCCTTGCCTCCTTCGGGAAAATTTCCGGCGTAGGATTGGCGCATGCGAAGATGACCGGATCCTTTGCCATCGTGCGTACCATGTCTGCGGTCAGTGTGCCAGGTGCAGATACGCCGATGAACACATCCGCTCCTTTGATTACCTCTGCCAGAGTTCCCTGCTCCTGTGCAAAGTTCGTGATCTCTGCCATCTCCTGTTTGATCGGGTTCAGCCCTTCTCTTCCTTTATAAATAGCGCCCTTGCGGTCGGTCATAATGACGTTTTTCAGGCCCATGGACATCAGCAGACGGATAATGGCAATGCCTGCCGCGCCTGCTCCGGAGGTTACGATCTTTACCTCATCCAGCTTTTTCCCTACCAGCTTCAGAGCGTTGATTATTCCTGCCAGCGTGATGACTGCCGTGCCGTGCTGGTCGTGGAAAATCGGGATATCGCAGCATTCCTTCAGCCGTTTTTCGATCTCAAAGCATCTCGGTGCGGAGATATCCTCCAGATTCACCCCGCCGAAGCTGCCGGCAAGCAGGCGTACCGTTTCCACGATTTCATCCACGTTTTTGCTGCGCACGCAGAGAGGAATCGCATCCACATCTCCGAACGCCTTAAAGAGTACGCATTTTCCTTCCATAACCGGCATACCCGCCTCCGGTCCGATATCTCCCAGGCCGAGGACAGCCGTACCGTCCGTCACCACTGCTACGGTGTTCCATCTTCTTGTCAGCTCATAGCTCTTATCCGGATCCTTCTGGATTTCCAGACACGGCTCTGCTACTCCCGGTGTGTATGCCAGGCTCAGCGCCTCTTTGCTGTCCACCGCGGCCCGGGCCGTCACTTCTATTTTTCCCTTCAGTTCATAATGCAGTTTTAATGATTCTTTTCCGTAATCCATATTTGCCACCTTGTCCTTTCTTCTCTATCATTCAGGCGTTCCTGATTTAAGCCGCATCGTATGCAGCATATTTAGTATACCTTTTCGTCGCCTCAGAATCAAACCCTAATTTAAAACGGCCCATATCCAATCGCTACGCCAATCGCAACAAAGGCAGCGCCGACCAGAATATTCATCAGTATCCATTTCCAGGAGAACTTCAGCCAGCGGTCAAGGCTGATACCGGCAAAGCCGATACTGGCCATCAGGGTGCCGGACAGCGGAGTTACTACGTTAGTAATCGCATCGCCGAAGTTGAAGGTCTGTACAATCGTCTGCTGGGAAAGGTTCAGCACATCTCCCATTCCGGAGAAAATGGGAATGACCGTAGTCGCCTGTCCGGATGAGGAGCAGATCACAAAGTTAATCAACAGGTTGCAGAGGTAAAGTCCCTGGGATGCCACATAGCTGGAGCTGTTGGCAAAAAGGCTGCTCAGCGCATGAACGATAGTATAGATCACATTGCCGTTGGTCAGAATGATGTTGATTCCCGTTGCAAAGCCAATGACAATACAGGCTCCGGTAACGGATTTTGCCCCGTTGACAAAGTGCTTTGCCATCTCATTGGCGGACATGCCGGAGATAAGGCCACAGACTACGGCCGTAATCATGAACACCACCGGAATCTGATCCGCAGTGCTCCAGCCATGGGTTGCCCCGTAAACGACTACCACAAAGCCGATTAAAAATGCCACTAACGTCAGGATTCTTCTCGGAGTCAGCTCCGCTGTCTCTTTATGCTCGATCTGGGTCGTTACTCCTTTTACTCCATAGAGAATACTGGCCTCTGGGTTTTTCTGTACCTTTTTGGTGTAATGGATCAGGAAGCATGAGCCTACTGCCCAGAAGGCCACGGTTGCCATCAGCCTGAGCTGCCAGCCGGAAAACTGCGGCAGACCGACCAGACTCTGCGCCACTGCGGTGGAGGAAGAGCAGAATGCGCCGCCCGCCAGTCCGCAGGTCATACCCATCAGCGCCACCGATACGCCGATCAGCGCATCGCCGCCCAGGTTATAGCCCAGCAGCAGGGACAGCGGGACGAAAGCGATAATCGGGGTATTGATTCCCATCGCGCCCAGGATGGAAAAGCAGCCCAGTAAAACCGGGATAATCAGATACAGGTTGTTTTTATACCTGGAAGCCAGCTTTCCAATGGTGGCGTCGAATACGCCGGTGGCGTTGATCACTTCCATGGCTGCGGCGATCATCAGTACCATAACAATGATATTCACCTGCTGGCTGAAGCCGCGGGGCAGGGCCAGCAGCGCTTCCCACGGAGAAACCGGCGTCTGCTCAATGTACTGGAAGGAGTTGGCGTCTATTGCTTTTCTTCCGTTGATTTCGATACTTTCATAGGTTCCGGCCGGAATCAGGTATGTGGCGATCATGGCCAGAGCGGCAATCGCCAGAATAATGACCAGCTGATGCGGTACGTTGAATTTTTTCTTTTCGTTTTTCATATGTCCCCCTAAAATACATTTATAGATGATTTTTCTCAGTTCCTTGCTGATTCTACGACTGTTCCCCGGTAGCAAAGCCGGTTTTCCCCGTCACGGGTAAAATTGCTGAAAAACTGATCATAAGCGATCCAGCTTTCTTCCGGGTAATTGGCGTGTGCCATTCCCTTTACGATCCCCACCGTCAGCATGGGCACTCCCTGCCTGTCCGGATAGGAATACCAGGTAATCGGATAGCACTCCCAGGTCTGTACCTTATGCTGATCCAGCTGATAACGCTCCAGTTTTTCCAGGATATCTCTGCGCAGCTCCGGAATGAGCCGGAATGGGAAATCCGGATCTTCGCCCTTCTCCATGCAGAATCCATCATTTTCCCCACAGATGAACAGAGTCGGGATAACCGGCGCCGTTTTTTCATAAACGCGGTGTACCTTTCTGGGATGGTACATTCCCGACCAGCTGGCGCAGGCGGTAAACACATCGCTGGCACTGCCGCAGAGCACGTCCGTCATGATACCGCCGCTGCTCTGTCCGCAGGCGTAAATCCGGCCCCGGTCAATCGGAAGGCGGCTCTCGATATCCTTTACCATGCTACGGATGAACGCCACATCATTTATCGTTTTCCCTTCGTAGCTTCCATTCCAGTACAGGACGTTTTTCAGTCCGCCCGGTTTTTGCTGATGGATTCCCGCCTGGGGAAAAACTGCGATAAATCTGCGGGCCTCTGCCACGGCAGACATGGCGCTGATGTCAAAAAAGCTTTCCGCCGTCCCTCCTCTGCCGTGCATGACAACCACCAGCGGCCATTGCTGATCCGGGGTGCAGCTTTCCGGCACGTACTCATACCACAGCCGCGCCATCCCGTCAATCTCCCTCTGCTGCAATACGGCGCCGCAGGAAACCGGTTCCCGGAAATACCGGAGATTTTTCTGTGCAAAGCTGCGATGTCTTCTGGCAAGCCCGATATAGCTCCACATCCGTTCAAGGGAATCCGCGGTAACCTCCGCTGTTCCCACGGTCACCCGCACCTGTGCAATCTGCTCTTCGTTTACCTCGCTGCGGGTTTTTACCGGGGACGGCATCCATATCTGATCTGCGCTCTGTCCGGACAGCGGCAGTCCGACCGTATGATTTTGCTCCTTCCAATAGTCGATTGCCGCAGCCGTATTTGCATCCACCGCATCCGCCGCAATCCAGACCGGCAGCTGGCATTTTGCTGCGGCAATCCGAAGCTCTGTGCCATTTTGCTCCTGGTTCGCGGCCAGCGCATCCCGGGTGTCCTGAAGGTTCGCGGATATCCTTCCAAAGCTGAACAGGCCGCTCCACTCACTGGTCATCTTCTGCGCCGCCTGGTGGGCAACCGCCGCGCCGTCTCCGATTCCGCAGGCGTAGATATTATCCTGCATGGTTACGTAGTAGTCGCGGGCCTGTATTGCCGCATATACGGCATTCATAAAGTCGGCGTCGCTGCCGTCTGTCTGCCAGCCGTCTCCGGAAGCTTCCAGCAGATGAAGAAACAGCTTTTGCTTCTCTGCCAGCTTCCGCAGTCCGGAAGTGTTCAGATAGCGGAGCGGCTCTTCTCCTGACGGCAGTGCGACCACCAGACATGGCTGGCAGTATTCCAGTCCCTCCGGGATGTACGTCAAAAAGCTTCTGGCTACTCCATGTACCGATGCCGTTTCACGAAAGCATCCGTGGATCAGCGCGCGGTTCGGATGAGCGAAATCGACAGCCAGGCCGGACATATCCTCCGGAAACTGCTGTATCGCTAAATCAACCATTTTCTCCCTCCTTTTGCGTGCGGATCACCAATTGTTTAGTAATCCTGCACAATTTTTCTCCTTTAATTTCTTATTTATATCATATAACACTTGATACTATAAAAGCAATTTTATATAATTTATATAACTATAAATAGAATTTATACCGGAGGGCACATGCAGACAGAAATGAAATATATCTATACCGTTTATCAAAAGCGCAGCTTCTCCAAGGCGGCGCAGGCGCTTTTCCTGACCCAGCCGGCACTGAGCATTGCTGTGCAGAAGGTTGAAGAGGAAATCGGTATGCCCCTGTTTGACCGCACGCAAAAGCCGCTGGGGCTGACGGAAGCCGGAGCCATCTATATCGAAAAGATCCGGCAGATTCAGATTATTGAGAATGAATTAAAAGATCAGCTTCAGGATTTGTCAGAGATGAATGTCGGGAAAATCCGTATCGGCGCCACCAGCTACTTTATCTCCTATATTCTGCCGCCGGTGCTGCTCAGCTATAAAAAACGCTACCCCGGTATAGAGTTGGAGATCGTGGAGGCCGGTGCATATGAGCTGAAGGAGCTGCTGAGGGAACAGAAGCTGGATATCACCTTTGTCAGCCATCCCTTAAAGGAGCCGCTTTTCAAAAGCCATCCTGCCTTTCAGGACCGGATACTGCTGGCCGTGCCTTCCTCATTTCCGGTAAACGCAGGTTTAGAAAAATTTTCCATGACCGGCGGCGATATTCTGGCACAGCAGCACCTGCACTTTGAATGCCCGCCGGTGGATCTGGCGAGATTTGCGGATACTCCGTTTATTTTGCTGGAATCCAACTATGATTTTCGCAAGCGGGCTGATTCCTTTTTTGCTGCCGCAGGTATACAGCCCCCCGTTTGCGTAGAGGTAGCGCAGATAGTCACCGCC
>JAHZHG010000001.1:21914-28968 GCA_019420425.1 Clostridiales bacterium | reverse complement strand
GCCTACGCCCTCGCCCGCTCAGGCATAGGCGCTACCTTTGTCAGCGACCGGATTGTGACAGAGGAAAGAGGAGATATCCTTTTTTATAAAATCGTATTTCCGCTGGTGATCCGGAATATGTATATCGTCACCAATAAAAAGAGCTATATCACACGCGCCACACAGCTTTTTATCGATATGCTTTCCCGCTATTACCAGGCGTGACAGGGTTATCGTACAGCAGGGCAGGCAGGACCGTTTTCTTCTTTAACCGGAAAACCCGCCAATCGATTTTGTGCCCGACCGCCTGATCCAGGCAAAGCAGATACCAAAGAAGAGGATGCCGTATACCGTGGTCAGCGGCGTCGCCAGCCCCACCAGCATCAGGGATGTGTTTGGCAGGCTGGACATGAACAGAGCTGCCGGGATACGGATCAGGCAGGCAGAGGTGATCCCCTGCACCATAACCGGAAGGCTCCTCCCATAGCCGTTGAAATAGCCGATGCTGCTGAATAATATACAGGTCAGAATCGTTTCCGGTGAAAATCCCTTCAGATAATCTGCGCTCTGCGCGATAACCTCGGCATCGCTCGTAAACAGTCCGGATACCGCCGCGCCGCCAAAGAATGCAGCCAAAAAGATCACCACGCCCACCGAGCATCCCGTAATTACCGCGGTAAAGAAGCCCTTCTTTGCCCGCTCCGGCTTTCCTGCGCCCACGTTCTGTGCCACAAATGCGGAGACGCTCTGCATTACAGAAGACGGAACCAGCATAATGAAGGAAACGATTTTCTGCGCCACGCCGTAGCCGGCTGAGGGCATCAGGCCCATATTGTTGATGATCGAGTTGATCACCAGAAAGGAAATCTGCACGGTGGTTTCCTGTATCGCAATCGGCACGCCTACGTTTAAGATGCGCTTCAGTTCAAAGCGGTATACTCTGCACTGGCTGCGGGAAAATTCGATGGGAAGACTTTGTTTTTTCAGCACAAAGGCGGAGCCGACGACGGAAACCAGCTGAGCCAGTACCGTGGCCAGGGCCGCTCCGGCTACATCCATATGGAATACGCCGACAAAGAGCAGGTCGCCCGCAATGTTGACCACGCAGGCAATGCCCACAAACAGCAGCGGCAGGTTTGCGTTTCCAATACCGCGCAGAACGCTGCTGATCACGTTGTAGGCAATGATCACCAGGATTCCGCCGGAGCAGATACGGATGTAGGTCTCCGTTTTGGCGGCAGAGGCCTCCGGTACCTGCAGAATATGGATTATCGCTCCGGTAAACAGCTCCAACGCCACGGTCAGTACAATACCCAGCACGGCAAAGAGGATGATCGAGGTGCCGACTGCATTTCCGGCCTCCTTCGGCTTTCGTTCTCCGATGTGCTGGGCAATAATCACGGTGGAGCCCATGGCCAGGCTGGTGATGATGAAGGTCACCATCTGCATAAATGCGCTGCCCGTTCCCACGGCTGAGATACTGGTCGCGTCGCCGAACCAGCCGACGACCAGCAGATCCACTGCACCGTAGGCGGCCTGCAGAATCAATGCGCCCAGAACCGGCACCGCAAAACGGATCATTGAGCCGAATACTGAGCCTTCCACAAATGAACGTTCTTTTTTATTTCCCATTTCGTTTATTTCCTTCCTTTCCCCGGGGCATGGTCGTGCGCAGCCGTTCAATCAGGGCTGCCGTCTCACTGACCTGCTCCTCGCTGACCTCTCCCATTGCCTCTGCCCACTCGCCGTGGAAATCCAGCAGGTAGCGTTTCAGACATTCCCTGCCCGCATCGGTCAGGGTCAGCAGAGCCACCCGCTTGTCGGTTTTGTCCTCCTGCTTTTCCACCATATCCAGGCGCTCCAGCTCCTGGATCAGCTTAGTGATGCTAGGCATCGTCGTATCCAGCCCTGCGCTCACATCGCTGACCCGGCATACGCCCTGCCGAAGCAGCGTCAGCTGAATCATCTCCAGCACATGGATGTGGCGCGGCTTCATCCCGGCAGGCAGCTCCGGCAGGGTCTCCACAATCCGTCTCGCCACAAAGCAGACCTCCAGCAGTTGTTTAAACGTTCCAATGTTCACGCACTCGCCCCTTCTCATTGCAAATATTTACTCTTAGTAATTATCATTAGTAAGTATAATGCAGATAACTCCGGTTGTCAAGACATAAAACGGGCCGCACAGCTTTGTGCGGCCTCTGCTTCGTTCTATAGGCTGAATCCAAAATATCTCACTGCATTGTTATAGGAAATTCCTTTTACGATTTTCTCCAGGGCTTTGTAATCTGCCGGATATTCTCCGTTTTCTACCCAGCCGCCGATCAGCTCGCACATGATTCTGCGGAAGTACTCGTGGCGGGTGTAGGACAGAAAGCTCCGGGAGTCCGTCAGCATTCCGATGAAATTGCCAAGCAGGCCCAGGTTTGCCAGAGAGATCATCTGCTCAGTCATACCGGTTTTGTGGTCGTTAAACCACCAGGCGCTGCCCTGCTGGATCTTGCCTGCTGTGCCGGCGTCCTGGAAGCAGCCGATAATGGTGCCGATGGCTGCGTTATCCACCGGGTTTAAGGAATACAGGATTGTCCGCGGCAGCTCATCCGTTTTTGCAAGGGCGTTGAGGTAGTCTGCCATCTCTGCGGACGGGGCAAAGTTGTTGATGCAGTCAATGCCCGCATCCGGCCCCAGCTCTCCGAAAATCTTTCCGTTATTGTCCCGTTTCACCCCGTAATGGATCTGCATGACCCAGTTTTTCCGGTGGTATTCCCTGCCCATGGCCGTCATAAACGCGGTCTTGAACTGCTTTTCCTCCTCCGGGGTGACCGTCTCTCCGGCCAGCCGCTTTGCAAAAATGGCTTCTATTGTCTCGGGAGACGCCGGAGCATACATGATATAGGCCATGCCGTGATCGGATACGCAGCAGCCTGCAGCCGCAAAGTAATCCATCCGGCTTTTCAGCGCTTCGATCAGAGAGGCAAAGCTGTTTACCTCAATGCCGGATACCTGGCTCAATTTTGCCAGATAGTCCGGATAATCCGGCTTTTCCAGATACATTGCCTTGTCCGGCCGCCAGGCCGGGAGTACCTGCACCTCAAAGCTCCCATCCTCTGCCAGCTTTTTGTGCCACTCCAGGCTGTCCACCGGATCATCGGTGGTGCAGACCAGCGTGACGTTGGACATCCGGATCAGGTTCCGTGCGGTCATCTCGTCATGGCTCAGCTTTTCGTTGCAGAGGTTCCATACCTCCTCCGCCGTTTCGCCGTTCAGATAGCCGTCGTAGCCAAAATACCGTTTCAGCTCCAGGTGGCTCCAGTGATACAGCGGGTTTCCGATGGCCATTTCCAGCGTCTCGGCCCATTTTTGAAATTTTTCCCGGTCGGAAGCGTCTCCGGTAATGTATTTTTCTTCCACACCGTTGAATCGCATCTGACGCCATTTATAATGGTCCGCGCCCAGCCATACCTGAGTAATGTTTTCAAATTTCCGATCCTCGTAGATTTCCTGCGGGTTGATATGGCAGTGGTAATCCAGGATGGGCATTACCTCGGCATACTCATGATACAGCTTCTTTGCTGTCTCTGTGGACAGCAGAAAATCCTCATCCATAAACGGTTTCATGTTCAGGCCCTCCTAATCCACACATTTTTCCAGAGTGGCGCGCACAGCGCCCACGCCGGAGAGCATCTCGCCAAAATACCGGCATACCGTTTCCGCCAGGCCCACTTCGTAGAGATTCACGCCAAAAATCCGGTCGTTTTCCAGAACCGGCCTGAGCGCCGGTTCTACGTCCGCTGTCTCGCCCAGACGGAATCCGGCGACAGCGGGACACACGGTGTCCAGCAGCGGGTCGGGACTTAATTCAAAGGCGTTTCCTTCGTCGTCCACGCCCATCAGGTAGCGCATCCAGCCGGCGAATACCAGGGGAATCCGCTTTAGATCGGATACCTGCAGGGTATCGGAAGCAGCGTACGCCTTGATGGTTTCGCCAAAACGGATTGCCAGCTTTTGTGAGGTATCTGTCGCAATCCGCTGGGGAGTATCCGGCATAAACGGATTCGGAAGCCGCACCTGCAGCACCGTGTCGATAAACTCGCGCGGGTTGATCACGCCCGGGTCAACCACTACGGGAAGTCCCTCTTTGTAGCCGATTCCTTCCACCAGCTTTCTTAAATCCGCATCCTTCATCTCGCTGGAAATTTTATCATAGCCCAGCAGGCAGCCAAAGACAGCCAGGGCAGTATGCAGCGGATTTAAACAGGTGCATACTTTCATTTTTTCTACTTTATCCACCGTCTCTTTTTCGGTGAAAATCAGGCCGCCCTTTTCCAGCTCGGGGCGTCCGTTGGGGAATGCGTCCTCAATGACGAGATACTGGCACTCTTCCGCATTTACAAATGGCGCGATGTAGGTTTTCTTGGACGTAATGATCGGCTTTAGCTCCTCGATCCCGTCTTTTTCCAGAAGGGCCTCCACAGACGCGTCCGGCCTCGGGGTAATTTTATCAATCATCGACCAGGGGAAGGATACCTTTGCGGGATCATCAATGTACCCGGCAAAGCCTTCATCCGCCAGCCCCGCCTTTACCCATGCATGAGCGAAGGCGCTGACCGCCTCATGAAGCTTTGTGCCGTTATGGGAGCAGTTGTCCATGCTGACCATGGCCACCGGACGCCCGCCGGCCCTGTACCGCGCATATAAGCCTGCGGCAACCTTTCCCATATAGCTCACCGGATGCTCCGGCCCTGCCTCCATGTCCCTGGCTGCCTCCGGAATCCACGCGCCGTCGCTGGTCACCAGGCTGTAGCCTTTTTCCGTGATGGTAAAGCTGACCAGCTGCAGGGAATCCTTCGTAAAGATTTCCTTTATCCGCGCATGGCACGCTTCATATCCTGCATCCATGGTCAGTGACTCGGCCACGCTGCCGACAATCGTTTTTTCAATGGTCCCGTCCGCCTTCAGCGTTACCAGGACGGAATAATTATCATGTGGCCGGTTCAGCTTTTCCATGGCCTCATGGCCGCCCACGGCGATCAGCCCCCGATCCAGCGTACCGTCATTCAGCAATTCCTGCACGACGTTGGCCTGGAAGGCACGGAAAATATTTCCGGCTCCGAAATGCAGCCAAAACGGATTTTCCTTTGTGGCCTTTACCATAGCCTCATGATCATAGCAGGGGAGCCGGTATCCGGCTGCCTCCCACCGGGCCTTTTCTTCCCGCAGGCCCTGTTCACTTAACCGCATACCGCTCATTCCTTTCTCTGATCTGCCTTTTCAATTGCCTCCCACAGTCCGTTTAAATAGGTTGCGCCCAGGGCGCGGTCATAGAGGCCGTAGCCCGGCATGGCCACCTCGTCCCAGATCATCCGTCCGTGATCCGGGCGGATCGGGCCGGTAAAACCGATGTCGTACAGCGCCTTCATGATTTCGTACATATCAAAGGTCCCGTCCGAGGACAGATGAGCGGCCTCCTCAAAGTTGGTCGGCGTGATAAATTTCAGGTTCCGCACGTGGGCGAAGTGGATTCTGCCCTTCAGGGAACGGATCATATCCGGAAGGTCGTTGTTCAGGTTTGTTCCATAGGAACCGGAGCAGAAGGTGACGCCGTTGTGTGGATTGTCCACCATGCCCATCAGGCGGAGGATGTTTTCTTTGTTGATGATGATTCTCGGCAGCCCGAATACGCTCCACGCCGGATCGTCCGGATGAATCGCCATATTGATGTCATACTTATCGCAGACCGGCATGATCTTTTCCAGGAAGTACTTCAGATTGGCAAACAGCTGCTCGTCGTCAATATCCCTGTACATGGCAAACAGCTCTTTTACTCTGGCCATGCGTTCCGGCTCCCAGCCGGGCATCACGGTTCCGTTCATGTCCCCGGCAATGGAGTCAAACATTTTCTCCGGGTCAAGGGCGTCCACCGCGTCCTGGGTGTAGGCCAGCACCGTAGAGCCGTCCGGACGTACCCGCGCCAGCTCGGTTCTCGTCCAGTCAAAGACCGGCATAAAGTTATAGCATACCAGGTGGATGTCCTCCTGGCCCAGATTCTCCAGCGTCTCTATATAGTTGGCGATGTACTGATCCCGCTCCGGCGCGCCCGTCTTGATCGCATCATGGATATTTACGCTCTCGATTCCGGCCACATGAAGTCCGGCGGCCTCTACCTCCTCCTTCATTGCACGGATGCGCTCCCTGCTCCAGACCTCGCCCGGAGCAGTATCGTACAAAGTGGTGATTACTCCCGTCACTCCCGGGATCTGCCGGATCTGCTTTAGCGTTACCGTGTCAAATTTTGATCCGTACCATCTCAATGTCATTTCCATAACTGTTTTCCCCGCTTTCTTTTTTTGTCATCAAACCATGCCCGCCGCTATCGGCAGTCCCATCGATACCATCGGCACATACGTAACCAGCAGCAGGCCGACTAATATCGCCACATAATACAGCAGCATGTACGGCATTACCTTTGCCAGTGAGGTCTTGCCCACCTTTATCGCTACAAAAAGTGTATTTCCTACCGGAGGCGTAATGTTTCCGATACACAGATTATAAACCAGAATCAGGCCGAACTGGATCGGGTTCATACCGAAGGTCTTTACGATCGGGAGGAACAGCGGCGTAAAAATCAGGATCGCCGGCGTTACGTCCATGAATGTACCTGCGATCAGCAGAATTAGGTTCATGATCAGCAGGATAATGATGGAATTGTCCGTCAGGCCCAGCAGAGCCGCGGAAATTGCCTGCGGAATCTGGGTGAAGGCCATTACCCAGCCCAGAATGTTGGATACGCCGATCAGGAACACAATCATGCCGCTCATTTTTGCGCTGTCAACCACGATATTCCAGAAGGATTTCCAGGTGATGTTTTTATAGCAGATGCCCAGGATCAGTGCGTATACCACGGCGATTGCTGAGCCCTCCGTAGCGGTGAATACTCCGGCGATGATTCCGCCGATAACCACAATGATCAGGGACAGGGAGGGGATGGCTTTTAATGTCGCCACGCCCAGGTTTTTCCAGTCAAATTTACCCGGAGTGCCTTTATACCCCTTTTTCTTTGCGATGATTACGACCACGA
>JAHZHG010000001.1:14739-21903 GCA_019420425.1 Clostridiales bacterium | reverse complement strand
GGCCACAGAGGTTCCTCCCGATACCAGGGAGTACGTAATCAATGCATTGGACGGCGGGATCAGCAGTCCTGACGGTGCGGATGCGCCGTTAGTCGCCGCGCACAGCGCCGGATCGTAGCCCTGCTTTTCCTCTCCTTCACGAACCATACTGCCCACTGCTGCCGCAGCTGCGGATGCAGAACCGGAGATTGCGCCGAACAGCGCGTTTGCGCCGATATTTGTCACCAGCAGAGAGCCGGGCAGCTTGCCCAGGATCGCCAGTACAAAATCGACGAGCCGTTTTGCGATTCCGCCCTGATTCATCAGATTTCCCGCCAGGATAAAGAAGGGTATGGCCGTCAGGCTGAATTTGCTCATGCCCACAAAGGTGCGCTGGGCGGCGGTCAGCACGGAAACGTCCAGGGGAACCACAAGGAGGATCGCAGCTAGTGAGGAAATCCCGATCGCGTAGGAGATCGGCACTCCAATCACCAGAAGCACCATAAGTACAATTAAAATAATCAATAATGCTTTTATTGCCATCGCTTATGCCTCCTTCCCGGCTTTTTTCGCTTCTTCAGCCGCTTCGTCCACCGGATCGACACTGATTGATCCGTTTGCAATTCCGATAATATTCAGGATGGTGTAGATGATATTGATCCCACCGCTCAGCGGCAGCACGATGTAGAAGAAGCCGATGGCAATGCCCAGGGAAGAGGTCATCTGCCCCATTGCCAGGCTGGTAATCTGGATTCCTCCGTATACCAGGATAACTCCGGCGAATACACATGCCACGATTTCTCCAAATATGGCAAGGCCCTTCCGTGCTTTTTCGCCCATCCGATCTACAATAATCGGGATATTCATGTGTCCCCGCTCACCGACTACAATCGACGAGCCCAGAAGGGACATCCACGCAAAGAGATAGGAAACCAGCTCCTCGGACCAGGAGGACGGATTCTTCAGCAGGTACCGGGTAAATACCTGCCAGCAGGTCAGGGCGACCATTGCCAGAAAGCTCACCCCGGCCAGTACATTTAAAATACGGTTTAATACGTTTCTTACTTGGCTCATGATTCCCTCCTATTCCGCCACCGTCGGGTATTTTTGGTTATATTCCTGGATTTTGTCATAAATCGGCTGGATGGCCTCGTTGTTGGAAAGCACCGACTCATGAAGGGGCTGACAGGCTTCGACAAAGGGCGCCTGATCCGGGTACAGGAACTCCACATGCTGCTCGTTCTGTGCCTTTTCCTTGGCGGCCTCTACTGCCTTTACCCACTCTTCCCGCTGAACCGTGTTTACCAGCTGGTAGCCTTCTTCAAAAATCGCACGCTCCTCCTCATCCATCGCCTCAATAAACGCATTGTTTCCGATCAGAATGTCCGGAACCATCTGGTGCATATCGTAGGAGTAATATTTGCACACGTCGCCGTGACCATTATCGGTCAGGGCCATCTCGTTGTTTTCCGCGCCGTCAATGATGTTGGACTGGAGCGCAGTGTATACCTCGCCAAAGCCCATCGGCGTGGCAGAGCCGCCCAGCAGGCGCATCATTTCGATATTCGTCGGCGACTGCTGAACACGGATTTTCAGCCCCTTCAGATCGGCCGGGCTCTCAATCGGCGTGTTCACGGTGTAGAAGTTACGCGTACCGGCGTCCAGCCACGTAACCGCCGTAAATCCCGCTTTTTTCGTAGAGGTGAAAATCGGCTCCGTCACCTCCGGGTCGTCCATCGCGTTGTGGTAGGCATCCGCGCTGGCAAACAGGTACGGCAGATTAAAGATTTCGTAGTTTTTGCTGAATGTCTCCAGAATTGCGTTGCTGGCGATACAGTAATCGATGGCGCCGGTCTGGGTCAGCTGAACCATATCCGTCTGAGAGCCGAGCAGCTCGCTGGGATATACCTCCACCACATACTTGTCGCCCAGCTTTTCATTGATGAAATCCTGGAAAGCGACCAGCGCAATGTGTGTGGGGTGATTCGTAGACTGATTGTGACCGATCCGGACAATCCGCTTCTGTTCCGAACTGCCGCAGCCGCTTAAGCACAGCATGGCAAGCGATAAGACACAGAGCAAAATCCCCCATTTTTTCCTTCCCTTCATGAATCAATTGCCCTCCTTTTGTACATTTTGCTAATTCATTCGCCAATATCAGCGAATTTTCGCACGTTTTATACAAATCTTATCATTGCCTATGATAAACAGCAAGCGACAATATTCGTCAAAGTGTCGTATATCCCTCTACTTTTCCACGCCTTCATACAGCGTCTCCAGAATCCCCCGGTTCATATATCCCTTCACAATGCTCACCATTTCCTCAAAGGTAAACAGCGCAGATCCCGCCCAGTAAAAAAACATATCCACAAGCATAGAAATGGTTTTCCGGATTACCATATCCGTTTTTTCATCCATATGATTCCGCTCGATATGATGCATCTCACATATGCTTCCGACCAGCTCTGTTTTGTAGGACGCGGCAAATTCCGGATGGTGTTTTTCGTCCAGAAGAATATGCAGATAGTCATAATTCCGCTTAAACATCTCATGCATATCCTGCATATATCGGCTGTTCTCCGCTTCCGTCTCGTCCGCGATCGGCTTTATTCCCCTCAGCTCCTCCATAAGCTCCGCCTCTATCTTTTCCCGTATGGCGTAGACATCGGCAAAGTGAAGGTAAAAGGTCGTACGGTATATGCCCGTGATATCCGTGACGTTTTTTACCGTAATCTTTTCAATCGGCTTCGTTTTATACAGCTCCCAGAACGCCTGCTGTATCCGCTCCTTTGTTTCCTGCCTGATCCGTTCGTAATTCCCCATTTCCAACCCTCTCCTGATTGTTTCTTCCTATTATTTATTATAGGTATTGACCGGGGGAAATCCCATTGGCGGGATTGTTGTAAACATTGTAAAAGTTGCGGTTTTATGGTAAAGTAAATGTAGAACAGCCGCGTATCCCATCGATATAACAGGAGAACCTCCGAATGAAAAAGAAACTCCAGACCAAATTCAGCACGCGCCAGTACATGCTGCTGAAGGATTTTGAAATCTACTATTACAATGACAGCCATTTTTCCGGTGTGCAAAGCCACATACACAACTATTTTGAATTTTTCCTCTTTCTGGAGGGAGATGTGGCGATGCTCATCGACGAGATTCCTTATCCGCTGAAAACCGGGGATGTCCTCCTGATTCCCCCCGGCGTTCCTCATCACGCCGTAAGCCAGAATGCGAACGGGGCCTATCGGAGATTTGTATTCTGGATCAGTGAAAGCTATTTTGAACAGCTGCAGGCTCTCTCTCCCGACTATACCTATCTGCTGCAGCTGGCGGTGAGCCGCCGGCGATATATTTTCCATTATGACATTATCTCCTTCAATGCGCTGCAGGCCAAAATTTTCCGTCTGATCGAGGAGATGCATTCTGACCGTTTCGGCAAGCAGACACAGATTGCGCTCTGCGCAAACGACCTGATCCTCCACCTGAACCGCACGGTTTACGAGCTGGAGCACCCCGGCACGCCGCATGAGGAGCAGAATCTTTATGAGGGCCTGATGCAGTATATCGAAGATCATCTGGAGGGAGACCTGACCCTGGATCACCTGGCAGAGGCCTTTTACATCAGCAAGTATCACATCGCCCACCTGTTCAAAGAAAACCTGGGTCTGTCCATTCACCAGTACATCACAAAAAAACGCCTTGCCGTATGCCGGGATGCCCTCCTGGGCAATGCCAGCATCAGCAAAGCGTATCTGATGTATGGGTTTAAGGATTACTCCAGCTTTTTCCGCGCCTTTAAAAAGGAGTACGGGCTTTCTCCTAAGGAGTATAAGGAGCTGTATTCCCCTGCTGCGAAGGAACATGTGTAGTCCGTCCTTCTGATGAAAACTCCCTGTCCACGCAGTATTGAATCACGGATTCCAGCTGGGGAGAAACCCATTTGTCCCGGTGGTAGAGCAGCTGCTTCCACACCTCGATTTCAAACTGCTCTACCGGCAGATAAACCAGCCTGCCGGCGGCGGCCTCTCCGGCCGTCACATAGTCCGGCAAAAAGGACACGCCCACGCCCTGCTTTACCAGATTGCAGATCTGCTCCGCGCTTCCCACCTCCAGTACCGGCTGAATCTCCAGGGACATCCCCGCCAGCTTTTCATCCATCAGCCGGCGGTAGCTCATCCCCTTTTCCGTCAGGATGAAGGGCTGAGCCGGCAGCTCATAAACGGAAATGTGTTTTTTCTCTGCCAGAGGGCAGTCTGCGGCTGCCACGAAATGTACCCCGACCTTTTCCTCCCGGACAATCACATACTCTGTGTTGTAAATATGATTGTCCAGGGTCAGGATTGCATCCACTTCGTTATGGTTAATCAGCCGGAACATCTCCTCCGTCCCTGCCGCAATGATTTTCAGCGTTATCCCCGGATACCGTTTGCGAAAATCCAGGAACCGCCCGCCCAGCATTGATCCGCACAGGGAATCCGCCATCGCCAGCCGGACATGGCCGCTCACCTCTTGTTTGTCCTGTATACTATTCTCCAGCTCCTGGGTCAGCTTGCGGATCTGGTGGGCATAGTTCAGCACCTCCCGCCCTTTGCCGGTCAGCACTACCGTATGGTTAATCCGCTCAAACAGCTGGGAATCCAGCTCTGTCTCCAGCTGCCGGATCTGAAAGGAAACGGTAGACTGGGAATACCCCAGCTGCTGGGCCGCCCGGGTAAAGCTGTTCAGCTCCGCCACGTGAATAAAGGTATTTAAGTTCTTAATATCCATCTGGTTTTTCGATCCTCTGCATCGTATTTATCAATTTTACAGATACTAATTTCTACTATATACTAAAAATCAAGAAAATACAATCACGCAGGAGAAACGATTATGGCCATTATCAACTTTTTTTATCAGCTGCTGTGGGGAGATCTGATCACTATCCCGCTGCCGGGGGGCAGCTCTGTCGGGCTTTCCCTGCTGGTGATCATCCTGATTCCGGCAGGGATTTTTTTTACCGTCCGCACCCGCCTTCTGCCCTTCCGCCTTTTCCCCGAAATGCTGAGAATCACGGCAGAAAAGAAAAATCACTCCCACAAAGGCGCCATCTCCGGCCTCCAGGCCCTGGTAATCTCTACGGCCACCCGCGTCGGCATGGGCAATCTGGTGGGTGTGGTAGCCGCGATTTCCGCCGGCGGGGCAGGCGCCGTATTCTGGATGTGGGTCACCGCTCTGCTCGGCTCCTCCACCGCCTTTGCCGAGGCTACGCTGGCGCAGCTGTATAAAGAAAAGGATCCGCTGTACGGTGGTTACCGCGGCGGGCCGGCCTACTATATCCACCATATGTTTGTCAAACCGGACAGCCGGCGGAAGCGTTCCGTGATTGCCGCACTGTTTGCCGTCTCCGGTCTGATCTGCTGGTGCGGCATTAGCCAGGTAATCGGGAATTCCGTCTCTTCCGCATTTACCAATGCCTTTTCCATCCCGCCGATTTACACGACGATTATTCTCGTACTGGTTGCGGCGGTCATTGTCCTGCGCAAAAACGCCACCGTAAAGGTGCTGGATCTGGTGGTGCCGGTTATGGCGGGCTTTTATTTCCTGATTACCCTGTTTATTATCGGAAAAAATATCGGCGCGCTTCCTTCTGTATTTCAGCGGATATTTTCGGAAGCCTTCGGGCTTCGGCAGGCAGTTGCCGGAGGCTTCGGCGCGGTTCTCATGAACGGGGCCAAGCGCGGCCTGTTTTCCAATGAAGCGGGTTCCGGGTCGGCTCCCTGCGCCGCTGCCGCCGCTGATGTCAGCCATCCGGCCAAGTCGGGGCTTTTGCAGGCATTCGGCGTGTTTATTGATACGATTGTCATCTGCAGCTGCTCTGCTATGATTATGCTTCTGACCCCGGCCGGCCTGACGGATGGTCTGGCAGGCATGGATCTGCTGCAGGCCGCCATGAATTATCATATGGGAAAATTCGGAGTGGTCTTTATTGCCGTTATTTTGTGGCTGTTCAGCTTCTCCACATTTATCGGCATCCTGTTTTACGCCCGCTCCAATGTCGCTTACCTCTTCGGCGATAACTGGCTGTCCCAGACCCTGTATAAGCTGCTGGCGCTGGCCATGCTCTTTGTCGGCGGTCTGGCGGCGTATACGTTTGTCTGGGATCTGGGCGACATCGGCATCGGGCTGATGACTATATTCAACATGATCGCTCTAATTCCCCTGTCCGGGCAGGCAATCCGCGCATTAAAAGACTACGAACAAAAACGGCGATAAATCTCTGAAAGCAAAACGCCGATCCCCGCCCCGGAAATACAAGCGGGGAAAGCCGTCGTTCGGCTGCGGCCGTGCAGGCAACGGCAAGATAAGCCGCGTAGAATGGATTTATTCTTCCAGTCCGGCGACTCCGTCTACCGGCAGGGACAATACAATCCCGTGAGCCTCGCTCTGCATCCCGCACTGCTCGCCAATCGCCTTCATGATGGCCAGCTTATCCTTCCTGGCCGCAAGGATCAGCACAATCTCCCGCTCCTGCTGCACACGGATTCCCCAGAACTTCATGGCTTCCTCGATGCCCACGCGTCTGCTGTGGAATACGGTGCCTCCGGAGGCTCCCGCCGGTCTGGCAGCGTCCATTACCTCCTCGCTGTACCCCTGATTCACGATTGCCATAATCATGGTATATCCGCTCTCTGCCATTTCCGACTCATCCCTTTCCAGACGTATGTCTTTTTCTTCCTGTTTCATCATCTCCATCAGCCTGAACATGTAGCCGCTCCCTCCGGACACAGGAACCGTAAAAGCAATCCCGCTGTTCGGCATCCCCAGATGCAGCTGCTTTTGCAGGTGCTTTAGCATCTCGTCGGCAAATACCTTGGGCATCATGCTCATTAATATATGTTTTTCAACCCCGCCAAGGCCCAGGATGTCCATGATCTCGCTGGAGGCCGTACCCTGGGCGCAGAAATGATACTGCACCGGCACCTGTCCTTCCCTGAACAGCGTCTCCGCCTTTTTTACCAGCTTTGGCGCGGCAATCAGAAACAGCATCCGGAAAACCGGTTTTTTATGATTCGCTGTCATCTCCATCCCCCTCCTCAAACTCGAATATATCATCCGCCTCAGCCAGGGAAACCGCCTTGTACGGAACGGCCTTTTCTGCTTTCTTCAGCTTAAACCGGTACTGCAGTCCCATAATCTGCACCG
>JAHZHG010000001.1:0-14729 GCA_019420425.1 Clostridiales bacterium | reverse complement strand
ACGCCGAAGGCATCCGTCATGATACTGCCGCCCACAGCCTCGCAGGCGCCGATGCTTAAAGGAAGCAGAAAGGTAGAGGTCATCGGACCGCTGGCCACGCCTCCGGAGTCAAAGGCAATGCCGACAAACATTTTCGGCACAAACCGGGAAAGAACCAGCGCTGCGATATATCCCGGTATAATTATCCAATAGATCGGCAGTCCTGTCAATACGCGCAGCATGGACAGGCCGACACTGACCGACACGCCGATGGACAGGCAGCGATCCATTGCCCGGGCGGATACCGCTCCGTTGGTCACGCTCTCTACCTGGCGGTTTAATACCTGTATGGCCGGCTCGGCCTTTACAATGTAGTAGCCAATCAGCATACCGATCGGAATCAGCAGCCACTTTCCCTTCAGCGATGCGATCTCCCCGCCCAGCAGCGTGCCTACCGGGGCGAAGCCCACGTTGACGCCGCAGAGGAAAAGCACCAGGCCAATATAGGTATAGGCAAATCCAACGGCAATCTTTTTGATCTGGCGTCTCTGGTAGCGGCGGCTGCACAGCTGGAAAATCACAAACACTGCGGCCACCGGGGCCAGCGAGGTCAGTACCTCTCCGGCATAAAGAGGCAGCATGGATAAAAATTCCCGTACCACATCCCGTGTGGTAAACACAGCGGCCAGGCCGGCCGCTGTGTACGATGTCTCGGTGGGGTTGTAAAAGCAGCCCAGGATCAGCACGGCCAGAACGGGCCCAATGCTGGAGAGCGCCACCAGGCCAAAGCTGTCGCTGGCGGCATTTTTGTCCCCGCGGACAGAGGCAAGGCCCACGCCCATGGCCATGATAAAGGGAACCGTTATCGGGCCGGTGGTCACTCCCCCGGCATCAAAGGCCACGGCCAGGAAATCCCCGGGAACCAGAAATGACATGCCGATCAATACCAGATACAAGATACTCAAAATCGCAGAAAGGCTGATCTGAAACAAAATTCGCAGAATGGCCAGAGCCAGAAATACGCCTACACCGGCGGCTACCGTGAAAATCAGCACATCGTTGGGAATCGAGGGCACCTGCTCTGCCAGCACCTGTAAATCTGGTTCGGCGATGGTAATGATTGCCCCCATAACAAAGCCGATCAGTATAACCAAAGGTATTTTCCGTGTTTTGGAAATCTGAATGCCGATGCCCTGTCCAAGGGGCGTCATAGACATCTCTGCTCCGAGCTGGAAAAAACCCATGCCGATGACCAGCATAACCGCGCCGGTCAGAAACATGACGATTGTTCCCAGCTCTACCGGAACCAGCAGTACGCTGATGAGCAGCACAATACCGGTTATGGGAAGAACGGAGGAGAGGGATTCCAGGATTTTCTCTTTCAGTTTTGGATTCATGCCGTCCCTCCCTTTATTTTAGCTCTGTCTTTCCTCCATTACACTCATATATGCCGGACGGATAATTTTATCCGTGCAGACCAGCTCTTCAATCCGGTGGGCGCTCCAGCCCACGATCCGGGCCACAGAAAACATGGCCGTGTAAAGCTCCTGGGGAATGCCCAGCATTTCATAGACAAATCCACTGTAAAAGTCTACATTGGGGCTGACTCCTTTATAGATATGCCGTTTCTCTGCGATCAGCTGCGGCGCAAGCTCTTCAATATTCTGGTACAGCAGCATATCCTCCTGGCGTCCCTTTTCCCTGGCCAGCTCTTCTACATAGGACTTAAATACCCGCTCTCTGGGATCGGATAAGGAGTACACGGCATGGCCCATGCCATAGATCAGCTTTTTCCCGTCAAAGGCTTCCCCGTCCAGGATCCTGGTCAGGTAAGCGGCGATCTCCTCCTTGTCTCCGTAGTCCTTTACATGCTTTTTAATATCGGCGATCATCTCCATCACTTTGATGTTGGCTCCGCCGTGCTTCGGCCCCTTCAGAGAGGACATGGCCGCGGCAATCGTCGAGTATGTGTCAGAACCGGTGGAAGTCACTACCCGCGTAGTAAAGGTGGAATTGTTTCCGCCTCCGTGCTCCATGTGAAGGATAAGCGCGGTATCCAGCGTCTTGGCCTCGACCTCCGTGTATTTCTGATCCGGGCGCAGCATCAGCAGCAGATTCTCCGCCGTTGACAGCGCGGGATCGGGACGATGGATGTACATACTGGCCTGCTTTTCGTAGTGGTTATAGGCATGGTATGCGTACACGGCAAGCAGCGGGAACTGGCTGATCAGCTGGATGCACTGCCGCAGGCTGTTTTCCACACTGACGTCGGTGGCGTTCTCGTCGTAGGAGGCTAGGGTCAGGATACTCCTGGTCATGGTATTCATGATGTCGGAGCTGGGCGCCTTCATGATGACATCCCGGGTAAAGTTCGTCGGCAGGGTACGGTTCCGGCCGATAATCCCGGAAAACTCCTGCTCCTCCTCCGCCGTGGGCAGCTCTCCCATCAGCAGCAAGTAGGCGATCCGCTCAAACCCCAGATTTTTTTCTCCCAGATCCCGGATCAGCTTCTCCACCCGGTAGCCTCTGTACCAGAGCTGGCCGTCGCAGGAGGTTTTCTGCCCGTTTATGATTTTTGAGGATACGATTTTGGAAATATTGGTCAGGCCGGTAAGCACGCCGTTCCCCTTTTCATCGCGCAGGCCCAGGTTTACGCCGTATTCCTCGTAAAGCCGCGGGGCCACCCGGTCGTTTTTTCTGCAGATTTCCGTCTGCCTTGCTATGTAATCATTCATCAATCTCTATCGCCTCCATTCCTTCCAGTTCTGCGCTCATCACGGTTTCCAGCTGCTTCATCAGCTGCAGCAGCTGGATCAGGTTTTCTGTGCCGAATTTTCCGATTACCTTTCCGTAGTAGTCCTTAAGCGCTGCTTCCTCCTGGCTCAGCAGCTTTCTTCCCGAATCCGTGAGGGTCACATAGGTACCCTCGCTGCCGTCGCCGTCATGCGCCCAGGAGAGGAGCCCTCTCTCCTTTAATGTGCCCACGATTTTGGAAACCTGGCGGATCGGTACCTGCATCTTTTCCGAAAGCTCTTTTAAATAAGTCCTGCCGGAATAGATGTCCTCCTCTTCTTCTGTCTTGCGGATAATGTGCAGAGCAATATATTCGGACATGCTCAGCTCCCGGAAAAACCGGCGCACCTGGTCCTTATTAAACAGGAAGCGCTGGTAGAACAGCTCATTTGACAGCTTTGTCATATTTGGCGTGGAGACATGGGTCTCGCTTTTCTGAAGTTCGTTGTTCTGCAATTCGTTGTTTTCCATACATATCCTCCTTTACCAGATATGAATACTGTTGTCGTCTTCTATTTTTTGCTGCAGCTTCGCGGCAAACTCACCTGCACGCCGGGTATCGGCGCTGTCGGGATGACCTGCTCCCCTGCGGAACATCTCCCTCAGCCGTTCCTCTTCACTGGGCATACGGCCGATCATGGTTCTCTGCCAGTCCTCCTCTGCATTCCCCTGACACAGGTACATTCCCAGGTAATCGGCATTTTCCGGGAACCATACCGAGAGGTTCCGCTCCAGCCTGGCCTTGTACTTTTCCGACGGCGCTAGCCCGCAGGTGGCAAAGAGGGCAAATCTGCTCTCCTGTATGTTCTCCAGGCAGTCAATGATGTCCATGCTGCAGCTCTCATTGCGTATACCAAAACCTACAAAGTACATCTCCGCCCGGGGAATCCCCGGATGCTCATCCAGATCCAAAAGCGCCTTATCCGTGCCGCTCAGGCAGTGAAAAATCTCCTCTGCAAGCTGCTTTGTATTTCCTCCTCTGGACTGATAGATAACTGCATACTTCATTATCCCTACCTCCTGTCATGCGAGCCGTCCCTGTAAAAAGCAGGCATCGTATTTGCTGTGCAAAACGTCCAATTTTAAACTGTTTGTTTTTAAACTATTATAGTAAATAAATACGGATTGTCAAGGTACTTTATGGTTTTTTAATAAACCGGACGGAGTGGGGGACGCTGCCTTTCTCCTGTCTCTGCTACTGGCCCAGCAGCTCGTTCATATTATTTTCTATCTTATGGGCCACCTGTTTAAAAACCATAAGCTCTTCCTCGGAAATCCCTTCAAATATCTTCATTGTCATATTTTTCCATATTTCTGTCATTTCTCTGGTCACCAGCTCTGCCTTGCCCGTAACGGCATAGTGGACGTATCTTCTGTCCTCCCGGTCATGAATGGCATTGATATATCCCTGGCAGCAAAGGCGCTCCACTGCCTGGGATATATGCCCCTTGTTCATCTCCAGATGGCGGCGGATGTCTGTGGATGTGTTGCTCTCCCCGCACTGGGACAGAAAGTATAATATCTCTATCTCAATCCGCTTCAGCCCATATCTCTGCTTTATCACAGAAAGCTGGTTTTCCATTATCCGCTTAAACTGTCCGCCGCGTAAAATTGCTTCTATCTGATTTTCCATTTCTTTTGTTCCCTGTCCGGCACAACTTTTCATGTTTTACTCCGCACCATCCCTGGTTTTTACTCTATTCAAGTGTACTATACCACCTGCCCCCAAATCATGCAAGAAAGAATCTAGGATTTCACCATCATTACTCCGACATAGGCGGCAACGATCAGCTCGGTCAGCGGCATGGCGAACCAGATCGCGTTTGCCCCTGCCACAGCCGGAAGTACATAGATGAAAATCCCGCTGATTACCGCCCCTCTGGAGACAGAAATGACAAAGGATGCCGCCGGCTTCATCAATGCCTGGAAGTAATACGTAGAAAAAATATTAAACGGCAGCAGCAGGAAGGATATCCCGTAGCTGCGGATGATATTCGGCGCAATGGCGAGGATTTCCTCCGTAGGCGCCATGAAAATCCGCACAAAAAGATTCGGGACAAATACCGCCAGGGCAGTCCAGACCGCGCCGAATACGGCCGCCGTCCCCAGCGCGTAGCGCAGAATCTGCCCAATCCGCTTTCCTTTTCCCGCGCCGTAGTTCATGGAAATCATCGGCTGAGACGCCTGGCCGATGCTGTACGCACAGCACTGCACAAAGGTGCTGATATTGATGATAATGCCGTATACCGATAACGCATCTGTGCCCAGATATCTTAATATCTGCCGGTTAAACAGCATGGTAAGGATGCCCATGGCTACGTCAATAAAAAAGGTCGAAAATCCCGTTACGCTGATTGTTTTCAGCATGGAGAACAGCTTTTCCGGCTTCACCAGACGGAGGGTATTCTTTTTGCTAATGAAATGAGTCAGCATCACCAAAAGGGAAAATACCGATCCCATAGCCGTCGCAAGTCCTGCGCCCATTATTCCCATGTTCAAAACAAAAACGAAGAAATAGTCGCCGAACACATTGAAGATTCCGCCAAAGAGAACCGCCTTGGTGGCAAGCCCGGGGTTGCCGTCGTTACGCAGAAAAGCGGCCATGAGCTGGGTAAACAAAAAGCTTGGCACGGCGAATTTAACCGGGAAAATGTATTGCCTTGCCAGCGGAAGCAGGGTTTCCTCCGCGCCAAACAACAGCAGCAATTCACGGTCAAAAAGGATTACGCCCAGCCAAGTGGCTGCCGCCAGAATCCCTACGCCAATCAGCGCGGCGGTAAAATATTCATTGGACTTTTTCTGATTCTGATTTGATTCTCCCCGCAGTGTACTGAAAAGGACAGAGCCTCCGATTCCCATAAGCAGGCCCAGGCTGTAAATAATGTTCCATATGGGGCTGACCACAGCCAAAGCGGCCGTTCCCTCCGGGCCCTGGTACTGCCCCACCATGGCCATATCCACCACCCCGTAAATAGAGGAAATCAGCGCACTGCCAAACGCGGCGGCCAGATATTTAAAGTACATTGGTTTAATTTTACCGGTAAGAAAATCCATACTTCAACCTCCATAAAAAAAAGCTGGATAAGTTACAGACGTTTCAGTCTGTTGCCTTATCCAGCCTATCATTTCCATCGAATGATTTGCCCTCCGAGCAAGCGATTTTATTTTATCAAACTGTTTTTTTCCTGTCAATAGTTAGTTTCCTAATATTTCCCGGTATATTGCCAGATCAATATCTTTAAATACATTGAAAATAACCTGTTGTATGCCGGTATCTGTCTGCAAAAATTCCTGTACGGTTTTCACCGCAATCTTGGCGGCTTCCTGATTGGGAAAGTGAAATTCGCCGGTGGAAATGCAGCAAAACGCTATGCTTTTCAATCCATTTTCTGCTGCCAGCGCCAGGCAGGAGCGGTAGCAGGAGGCCAGAAGCTCCCGGTCTTTTCCTGTTACTCGTCCGCGAATGATCGGGCCTACTGTGTGCAAAATATATTTGCCTGGCAGATTATAGGCCGGCGTGATTTTGGCCTGCCCGGCAGGCTCTTCATGCCCCTGGGCTTTCATAAGCGCATTGCAGCAAAGCCGCAGCTGAATCCCACTCCGGGAGTGAATCATATTGTCAATACAGGAATGAAGCGGATACCAGCATCCCAGAAGCGCGCTGTTGGCCGCATTCACGATGGCATCACAGCGCAGCGTCGTAATATCCCCCTGCCAGAGATAAATCCGGCTGTCCGCTTTTGTCGGAACCAGGGACCGGGCATCGGTAATCCCGCCGCGCGCGTTCATTTCCGTCAGATACTCGTCCTGAATCCGCAGGAAATCCGCATTGGCCGGGTAAGGCGGCCGCACATTGAACAGGGAACGCAAAAGCTGCCACTGCTCCGTTTCTCCGGCGGGGATTTCTATATGCTGATACTGCGGCATCTCCCTTTGCAATTCCCGGATTAAATATATCCGTCTTTCTTCCTGGTTCATGCTCTTCCTTCCCTTCTATAAAATTCACGCGGGGGCCTTTCCCCATTCATGCATCCCCACTCTCAAAACCATATCCTTTTTCTCCCGGCGCATATGCCTCCCCTTTATTGATACAGGCATAAAACGCCTTCGGATTCTCCGCCGCCAGCTGCCAGAACGGGTATTTAATAATGCCCGGGGTGTTCTGTTTATTGCGCACCATTTTTATTCCTGCAATAACCAATTAACGATATCGTAAATCTCAATACCTTCGTAACTGTATTTCGAGTGTCGTGTCCTGGCAATGATTTTTTTGGGATAAGCGTCTCGAATTTGCAGCAGCGGTGAACATTCTCTTTCCAGCGTTTTCTGCTCCGAAATATTATCACTGACCTGGATATAAATTTTCTCGCTCCCTTTTTGTGCTACAAAATCAATTTCCTTCTGATATAGTTTTCCAACATATACATCATATCCTCGGCGAAGCAGTTCAATGCAGACTATATTCTCGTACACCCTGCCGTAATCCATATTCCGGCTCCCCAGAACTGCATATCGGATGCCTGTATCACACAGATAAAATTTCTCAGAACTTTCCAGATACTTTTTTCCGCGAATATCATAGCGCTTCGTGTCATAAAAAACAAAGGCGTTACACAGATATTTAATATACCTGCCAACAGTTACATGATTGGTCGTTGTCTTGTTCGCCGTCAAAAGCTGGCTTACCTTATTCGGAGACGTCAGATTACTGATGTTGTCCATGAGAAATTCACTCAATCGCTGTAAAACCAAAGTATCCGGCAAAGAATATTTCTGCACAAGATCTCTTGTGACAATCGTCTCATAAACTTCTTTGATATAATTAATTCTGTCCTGTTCCGTTCTATAAACGTAAGAGCCTGCCAGACCTCCCTTCATGGAATATTCATCAAAGAGTTTCTCTTTGTCGCCAGTTTCACTATAATATTGGCAGTATTCCCGGAAACTAAATGGGAATACATGAATCTCTATATAACGTCCGGTAAAAAGAGTTGCCAGATCAGCACTCAATAAAAAAGCATTAGAGCCTGTAACGTAAATATCATATTTTTCTTTGGAGTAAAGACTATTGATTGCCAACTCAAATTGGGGACACATCTGGACCTCATCCACGAAAAGGTAGTTCATTCTTTCCGCCCGATAATGCTCCTCCACATAAGCGTGGAGCGCGTGATATTCTTTGAGTTCTTCATATGCCAGATCCATAAAATCAACAAAAATAATATTGATATTTTCAAAATGACTTTTCAGATACTCAATATATGCCCGCATCAATTCTGACTTTCCCGAACGGCGAATGCCTGTAATAATTTTAATATCCGGGGTTTGGTTCAGTTCTACGATTCTGTTCAGATACTCTGTTCTCGTTATTCTTTTCATATTCTCGCTCGCTTTCAGAAAATGAAAATTTTTATTTTTTTGAAACCATCTCTTAGGATTTATTCTACTATCATAAAATAGTATATGCAAGCGGCCGATTTCAAAACGATAACTTTTTTTGCTTTTTGAAAGTGATTTGGCTTCTCATGGGATGCCCGCCTTTATCCTTGGTGGCAGTACACATTACAGCTTTGTATTTGTTGTAATATCTTCCCAATATCATCATTGATGCAGATTGAGCGCTCCGCAATTTCTCCTGGCGCATAGGCTTCTCCGGCATTGACGCAGGCATAGACCGCCTTCGGATTTTTTGCAGTCATCTGCCAAAAGGGGTATTTAATAATGCCGGGGGTGTTATGTTTATTGCGCACCATTATACTATTTTATAATAGTATAATTGGTATTTCTTGCTTTTCCATTCCGCTTTAGCAAGTTGTTCTTTACCATTTTCCGAATGACTCTGGAAGCGGTAGATGTACTTACTCCAAGCAATTCAATTACATCATTCCTTGTAATAACGCCATGAGACTGAGCATATTCCAATACTCTTTCTTCATTGCTCACGCTTTCTTCACCCCTGGCAGCTGAACCTGTGAGCAATTCTGCTTTCGGCACAGAATCCTTCCCCTTTTCATATTTTGCATTAATGTTAGGCAATATGATCTTAAAGGCATTTTGGGTCGTTTCAATCGAAGGCTTTTCTTCCGTGCCCTCATATGCCCTCATAATCTTTCCCATGCCAGTACCGTAAGCCTCAATCAGATGCAGCCGGTAGAACACATTCGCAAGGTCTTGATTTCTGCATACAGAAATGCCTATCATAATATCCTCCAGGTCAATTCCCGGCATCAATCCGCCAATGGATACAAACTCAATCCGGTCCGCATAAATACTAATCAGCGCACTGGCGCTAAAGGAATAATCGCGGTGAACCAGCAGATTTAGCAATGCCTCCCTGACGGCAATCTCAGGGTAATCCCTGACATCAATCCTCAACAATCTTTCTATGGTTGCACGGGTTTGATTGCGAAAGTCAATAAAATCATAAACTTCATTCATCTGCTGCATTAGCGACCCGGCAAATTCCCGACGATCCTTAAAAATTGTCTGATCCGTTCCCTGAAAAACAGCGACTTTAATCGTATGGACGCATTGATCGGACAGAAGCAGACCTAAGTTGGTGTAAAGGTTATCCTGGTCAATCAGCTTCAAAGTTCGCATTTGCTGTGAGCCAAACTCCACTTTCCGAAGGGCAAATTCCTTTTTTGCGGCTTCAAATGTGAGTTCCTGATTCAAGCAGCGCATAGCCTCAAAGCAATCCCCATCCGTTTCCTTAATCATACGACGAATTGCCGTGTCGGTGGCGGGAACAGAAGAATATCCCTGTCTTACATATACGCCCTCTGGACGCATCCCTTTTTTAGCGAGATAATAAGGGCGATCCGTTCCTCGCTGAACATCCACCGCAACAATGTCTTTTCCGTCTACTTTTATTGTTTTATAATGCAGAAACATCGTCACATCGGGCTTGATTGCATCCCTTACCATATTGCTGATCTGCAAAGAAACGCCGTCAGGATCATCAAGCCCAACGACTGTACCGTCATCCCGGATGCCTATATACAGTTTGCCGCCGTCACAGTTTGCAAAAGCAATGATTTCCTTTTTTATATCATCTACAATTACTTCCTTCAACTCTACGGTTTCACCTTCTTGAAAGAGCATAATGCCATCTCCTTTATTCAATCGCTTAGCATATTATATCAAATCGTGTCAATCGTGTCAATTTATGTGACCCGATTCTGACCTGATTATAGCAAAGTTTGACCCGATAATTTCATTATGCCCGCAAATCCGGGTAAATATTATTCTCAAATTCAGTGCCATTTTCTAAGTTATAGAATAAAATCATATCTATTCCCCCCATTATTCTAACCAGCGTTTGACACAATTGACACGATAAATGACACCATAATATACGTTCAGAAATAGATCCTGCAAATCAAATTGGACGAGGTCATTGAGGCTGTTGTCTTACAATTGTTCCAGCACCCCTCCAATATCTGCATTGATACAGATGGCGCGGTCCGTAATTTCCTTTGGCGCATAGGCTTCCCCGTAATTGATGCAAGCATAAATTGCCTTCGAGTTTGCTGCTGTCATTTTCCAAAAAGGATACTTGATAATGACCGGGGTATTAAATCCCACTCCCAGTTCCAGAAGCACCATCCTGCTCCCTTCGTGTTCCTGCAGAAACGTGCCATAACGTTCTGCGGCTTCGTTCCACTGCTCATCCTCCACAAAATACTGGTCACATCTGAGGTGCATGGCCATATTTCCCCCACAGACAGGGCATTTGGGAACCATATAAGCGGGCACCAGACAATCCTTTCTCGCCTGATTCATCTGCCGAAACATGGCTATTGCATCGTAGGTTTTGGGATGACATCCCCTTTTACACTGTATTTTGCCATAATCTCCCTGTGTTGCAAAAATACGTTCATCCGAAAATCCGGCTTTCCAGAACTGGTGATCCACATTGGTAGTCAGCACAAAATACGGCTTTTCGCTTACCAGCTCATAGAGCTTCCGATAAAGCGGACATGCGTCTGGCGCAATCCGGTTCAGATAAGCATGCTTCGACCAGTATCCCCACTTTGCTTCCTCTGTGGGAAAGGGGTAAAATCCTGCGCTGTACATATCAGTCATATACGCAGAGCCGTATTTTTCAATGAACTCACCAAAATTATCCGTAAACCGTTTTCCCCCATAGGTCAGTCCGGCCGCCGCAGATAATCCGGCCCCTGCCCCAATCAGGATAGCCTCCGCTTTATCGAGCAGCTCCGCCGTTTTCTTAATCTGCTCATCATATGACAGCTGCGAAAGCGCATAATCTCCCGCGGGCATTTCGCTTAAAAACCGGGTAAAATCCGCCATATTCTCACCTCACCAAATTTTCTTATTGTTTCTCAACCGCGCCAAATGGACAGCCCGACCGACAGATCAATCCATTTCTACGGACATTTAACACAACCGATACGGCGCCCTCTATATTTTTGCTCCTGTTTGTTACTACTAAAACGTATACTTTACGTGCCGCACCTGCTGCGGCTCAGCTCTGGGATGCCTGAGAGGTATACCTTTTTACACAGTGGATTCCCGGGCACCCCGAGCGGCTATCCGCTGTGTTAAAACTACACCTTTCAGCTCCCAAAATAAAGCCGCAGTGAATGCGGCAGATAAGGTATACCTCGCGTGCCACATTTACTGTCGTACATTCCTTGGCTCCCAAGCGGTATATTATTTAAAATTCATACGGCGGATTCCCCGAAAAATCTGCAATTGCGCCATGGGGATTTTCAATATAAAATACCTCAAAAATGGGATTGGACGCTTCTCCATACTGCCCTTTTACAATCGGATTTCCCATAGCGCCCTCTTTCACTGCCATGTTGTTCTCAAATACTGCCTTGCCGTGTACACGCAGCCATGCATAGGTCGGATCAGACACACAAACCTCAATCTCCGGGTTCTCCTGCATATCCTTGTATACGTCCTTTGTATTATTGGTGCAGAACCAGAGCTTTCCTTCCTGTTCAAACAGGAACATGAACGGACGAACCTTCGCTTTGCCGTCCCGTCCTACGGTTGCCAGATACTGTACCGGATTTGCCTGTAAAAATTCAACCACTTTTTTCATGATGATTTCCTCCATTTGTTTTATTATTGTAATCATTTTTATTACATCTTTGTTTTGACTATATCACGGCGTTGTTGTAATGTCAATAGTTACATTAAAATTTTAATAAAAAATTTGAGTACCGTCGTTTTCCGATACTCAAATTTCTGTTTTATCCCAGAATCCGTTTTCCCTCTCTGCACGGGGATAACGCCGTCCTAATCCCACTGCATGGGAAAATACTGCTTTTCCAGTGCAGGAAACCTTTGATTATATTTCTCTGCCTCTTCTGCCGGTAAGTTTGCAAATACACTGGATTCATAAAATCTTCCGTGGATTCCCTCCATTCTCCCCGGCTCCAGCTCTATCCCCATAAATGCGTCAAAGTTTTTCCCATCCGCCGTAGTAATTCCAAAATGGCTGCATGTCTTAAACCCGAATCTCGGATAGTAATCCGGCTCCCCGAAGATCACGATTCCCGGATATCCGGCCTGCGCTGCCAGCCGCATTGTTTCTTCCAGCAGCATCCGGCCCACACCACACCCCTGCCACTTCGGGCTTACGCACAGCGGCCCAAGGGTCAGCACCTCGCGGCTCGTCTCCCCATCCCGGACACAGGATCGGGAATAAAAAATTGCTCCGAGGATTTCCCCATCCCTGCACGCCACCCGGCTCAGCTCCGGAACATAATCCTTATGCCCGCGCAGCTTATGCACCAGGTAGTGCTCATCGCAGCCTTTGCGGTACTTATTCCAGAACGCCAGCTGCGTCATCCGCTCTACTTCCGCCCAGTCTTCAGGCTTCTCCTCACGGATTTCCACCCCGGCCCTGGACAGCTTCTTTCTTTTTTCCGGATACCACCCCAGCTCCACGCGCACCTCTTTTCGCTCCAGATCGTCATTCCCGTAGCAGCAGGTATCCATGCCGATCAGTGTAAATCCCTCATGCAGGTAAAACCCGATCGCATTCACATTGCAGGACTGCGTTTCCAGAATAATCGCTCTGCGGCGCTCCAGCCTCGCCTGCTCCTTTGCCACCGCCATGAGCGCATGGCCGATCCCCTGCTTCTGATACTGTTCATCCACCCAGAGTTCAGTGACACGCAGCCGGTTTGACCATTCCTCCGGGTCTGTCTCAATCGCCGCCGCCAGCTTTCCGTCGATAACCACTCCCCATGCGCAGGCCCTTTCCCACCAGTCCGCATAAAGCCTGTCTGAGAAGCCATGCTCCTTTGGCGTATGGGTTACCGGACAGTCAAAGCTCTTCTTTTCCATACTGACAGAAAATCCGCCCGTCGTCCTGCTCACGGATATATCATAGTATTCTCCGGTGGTGTATCCAATGGGAACAATACAGCCCTTCCACTGCTCCTTTGGCAAATGTTCAATCTTATAATTCATCCTGATACTCCTCTGCATCGCTATTAACAGCAAAACCGTTTTTTCTCTGTAACTGTATTTCCCCTTTCAGGGACAAAGGCAGGAAAATATCTTCCATCAGGCATACCCCACCCCTAATCCTGTTATTTTTTATGTCTCTGATAGAATGCTTTCAAATCTGCTTTAACTTCATCCGGCAGCTCAGTCTTTTTCACTCCCCGGATTGCTCCCTCCAGCGCCAGCAGCCGATGCATACATGCCGTTTCATCAATTTCCTGAATTTTCAGCCACGCCTGCTTTGCTCCCGCCAATTTCAGCTCATGCTCTGTCGCAATTCCTGCCTGCCACAGCTGTCCCTCTACAACCTTCCCAATGTTCGGCAGCTTTGCTAGCTCCCCCATAATCCCTCTCCTTTTCCTTTCTCGTCCTAAACCTGTATGCGTCATAATCAACGCTCCGCTAAGAACAACAACCGCCTGAGCGGCGATAGGCTTTCACTGTGTCACGAACCTTGGTATCACAGAATAAATTCGTCAGCCCTCTCTAATCCTGATCACTCGGGAAACGAATACTTCACAAAATTTCCGTTTTCACTTCAATCAACTCTTTTTCGCGTACTGTGATCCCCCGCATGGATTAATATCCTCTATAAAACTTCATGGCTATTTTCCTTTCTTTTTTTCGTCACATCCGGCGAATTCTTTCTGGCTCCAGAAAATCCATGTGTGCTCATCTTCCGGCAATACAAGTAAGCCCAACATGAAGGGTGCCGTTTCCGGTAAATACAGATTGTTATAATTCTTTACCCTTAGCTTATATGTTAGAGCTTTCCCCTTCACTTTACCCTCCCACTTATTTGGTTTCTTTTTTCACCTTTAATTTCATTTTCTGACACGGATAATGAAATACCACCACTTCCTCCGCATCCACAAATCCACAGGAATGATAACATTTTCTGGCCGCAATCCCTTTACGGTCTCCCTCACGGAATGTAACCACCTCAAGAATATCCCCATCTTTAAAGCACTCTGCTGTCCGCAGAATCAATCTTCTGCCGATCCCCCGCTTCCGGAATTCAGGTGCAACGGCCAAAAATGTAAGCTCCTTTTCCCGATAGGAAAACGTGACCATCCCGGCCAGACGCCCCTGTTCCTCATCCAGGAAAGCCTCTTTCTGCGCAACTGCTTTACGCAGTGCATCCAAAAACTCATTTTCTTTATAGCCTGCAAAATCATCCTTCACCGCTTCCATCATGGATAGCACGTGCTGAATGTCGGCTTCGACAACGTATCTGATCATTCCCTCTTCCCCCTTTCCACATAGGATAAAAGGCACAGGCGCTATTCCCGTACTGCCTATGCCTTTTCCCTGGTTATTGTATCATCACAACTATACTATACGTGCCGCACCTGCTGCGGCTCAGTTCTTGGATGCCTGAAAGGTATAAGATTTTACACAGTGGATACCCGGACGCCCCGAGCGGCAGCGTATGCCCTGCAAGACACGGCGAATTTGGGGCT